>URZJ01000076.1 GCA_900552395.1 uncultured Collinsella sp.
TCATGGCTAAAGATTCCAGCTTCGACGTCGTGTCCGAGGTCAACATGCAAGAGGTCGACAACGCCTTCCAGCAGACCACGCGCGAGATTTCCCAGCGCTATGACCTGAAGGATTCCGGCGCCACGATCGAGCTTTCGAAGGGCGACAAGCTCTTTACGATCAACGCCCCGGCCGACTTTGTCTCCAAGCAGATCATCGATGTCCTGAGCTCCAAGCTCATCAAGCGCGGCATCGACCTCAAGGCTGTCTCGTGGGATGCTCCGCAGGCGGCATCGGGCGGCACCGTGCGCGTGCTCGGCCATATCGTCGAGGGTATCGACCAGGCGACCGCCAAGAAGATCAATAAGGACATCAAGGACCAAAAGCTCAAGGTCAAGGTGACCATCGAGGCCGAGAAGCTGCGTGTTTCCTCTGCTTCGAAGGACGCGTTGCAGACCGTTATCCAGTTCCTGCGCGACCAGGACTACGGCCAGCCGCTGCAGTTCACCAACTACCGCTAATATCATTCGAAAGGACTGCTCTCCAACATGGATACACCGTTGGGCTCCGTGCTCTACATCACCCTCGGGTGCGCTAAGAACGAGGTTGACACCGACCGCATGCGTTCTCTTTTAACCGCCGCGGGCTACGAGGAGGCATTCGACCCACAGGATGCCGATATCGCCATCGTCAATACATGCTCGTTCCTCGCCTCCGCAACGTCCGAGAGCATCGAGACCACGCTCGAGCTCGCCAACGAGGTTCAGGACGGCGTTCGTTCTTGTCCCATCGTCATGTGCGGCTGTGTGCCGTCGCGCTATGGCGACGACCTGCCTGACGAGCTGCCCGAGGTCGCTGCCTTTGTGAAGGCCGACGAGGAGGACGGCATCGTGGCGGTCATCGATGGCGTGCTGGGTGTCGAGCGTGAGATCGCTGCCTATATTCCGCAAGTCAAGCGCACTGTCGAGGGCGACGTTGCTTACGTCAAGATTTCCGATGGCTGCAACCGCTTTTGTAGCTTCTGCATGATCCCGTATATCCGCGGTCGTTATCACTCGCGCAATGCCGAGAGCATTATCTCCGAGGTGCGCGACTTGGTTGCCGGCGGTGTGCGAGAGATCGTGCTGATCGGCCAGGACACGGGCATCTGGGGCACCGACTTTGCGGATGGTGACGTCGCCGAGGGCTCGCCGCGCAATCTGGCGCAGCTGCTGCGCGCCGTAGCCGAGGCCGTGCGCCCGCACAACGTCTGGGTCCGCGTGCTCTATCTGCAGCCCGAGGGCATGACCGACGCTTATCGATACGATTCGCGATACGCCCGAGGTGCTGCCTTATATCGATATCCCCGTGCAGCACTGCGACGCGCGCATCCTCAAGGCTATGCGCCGTTCTGGTTCGCGCCAGGAGCTCGAGGACCTGTTCCGCGATCTGCGTGAGCGTATCCCCGGCATCGTGATCCGTTCCACGGCCATGGTCGGCTTCCCGACCGAGACCGACGACGAGTTCCGCGACCTTATCGACTTTATGGACACCGTCGGCTTTGACTACACGAGCGTCTTTGCCTACTCGCAGGAGGAGGGCAGCCTGGCCGCTAAGATGGAGGGTCAGGTCGATGAGGAGGTCAAGCTCGAGCGCGCCCAGGAGGCCATGGACCTGGCCGAGTCGCTCGGTTTTGCCGCCACCGCCGCACATGTGGGCGAGCGCGCCCAGGTGATCGTCGACGGCATCGAGGAGACCGAGGACGGCGCCGAGCTGATCGGCCATGCTTGGTTCCAGGCGCCCGATTCCGATGGCGCGGTGCATCTGGACGCCAGCGAGGCGTCCGTGGGCGATATTCTGACGGTCGAGTTTACCGATAGCTTCTGCTATGAGCTTATCGGCCATGTTGTGGAGTAGGAGAGCATCGTGGCAAACGAGAGCAATAAGGAACTGACGAGTGTTTGGACGCCCGCCAACATCGTGACGTGTGTGCGCATCGTCTTTATCCCGGTGTTCATGATCGTGTCGGCGCTTTCTCACACGAGTGTTGCCGGTACAGATTGGAGCACCTTCGACGGCCCGCTCGCCGCCGCAGCCTTCATTCTGTACGTCATCCTGTCGTGCACCGATAAAGTTGACGGCTATCTGGCGCGTTCGCGCAATGAGATTACCGATTTCGGTAAGTTCTTGGACCCCATCGCCGATAAGCTGCTGGTGTTCTCGGCTCTGCTGCTGTTCTTGGATTTTGGCGCTGTGACCGTGTGGTCCGTGTTCATTATCCTGTTCCGTGAACTGCTGGTGAGCGCCCTACGCATGGTCGCGAGTGCGGCCGGTGTGGTCGTTGCGGCCGATAAGCTCGGCAAGTACAAGACGGCAACCACGATGGTCTCCATCTGCGGTTACCTGTGCGTTTTTGCGATGGCCGGCTTGCACCTTGGCCCGGTGGCGCTGACGCTCGGCATCTACTCGGTGTCGCGCTTCCTGTACGCCGTTGCCGTTGTCCTGACCGTTATCTCGGGCGCCCAGTACTTCTGGAACTGCCGCAAGATCGTCTTTTCGGTATAGGTCCTGGTGGGTATGACGGACTCTTTTGAGCAGATTTCCGCACATAATGAGGAGCTGGCGCGTGATATTGTCGAGCGCGCGAGCGCTCGGGGCGTGACGGTTTCGACGGCTGAGTCGCTGACGGCTGGTATGATCGCCTCGACGATTGCCGATATCCCGGGTGCCTCGGCGGTGCTGCGTGGCGGTGCGGTGACCTACTGCGATGAGATCAAGCATCATGTTCTGGGTGTTGAGCAGGAGACGCTCGACCGCTATACCGCGGTGTCACATCAGACCGCGCGCGAGATGGCGGCGGGTTCGCTGGAGCTGTACCAGAGCGATATTGCCGTGAGCGCAACGGGTTATGCCGGCCCCGGCGGCGGCACTGAGGACGATCCGGCTGGCACTTTCTATATTGGCTGGGCGTATCGCGCGGCTGATGGGGAAGTGCCGGTCGTGGACTCTGTGCGCTGCCACTATGAGGGCGACCGTTCGTGTGTTCGTGCCCATGCGGTCGCGGAGGCATTGGGACGCATTGCTCTTGTGCTCAACTCTATGGAATAGACGTGTTTTCAGGGGCCCTTAATTGTGGAGATAGGGACCCCTGACGAATTTAGCGTTTGCGCTGGTTATAGGTGTATTCTTGCCTTCCTTGTTCTTATTCGGCCCTTTGTGGTCAAGCATTTGGTCAGTGTTTGGTCGGCGTTTGGTTGGGTTTTGGAAAGACTGCCTGCATATGATTGGCCTGAACGGTTGACCACGAACAGCCGTTCGTTTACTATCAATGCAGGTTGTTAAGAGGAGGGCTATTCATGGCCAAGAATTCAGGTCCCGTACGTACCGTTCATGCACCCACGACGGGTAAAGAGCGCGAAGAGATGATCGCCACCACCAAGGCCGAGATCGAGAAGAAGTTCGGTCAAGGCTCCATCATGAGGTATGGTGACGGCGGCCCCGAGCTTGAGGTTGAGGCCATCCCCACGGGGGCTCTGGCACTCGATGCCGCTCTGGGTATCGGCGGTGTGCCGCGCGGCCGTATCGTCGAGATTTACGGTCCTGAGTCCTCCGGTAAGACGACGCTTTCGCTCGAGATCCTGGCCGAAGCCCAGGCAATGGGTGGCGTGGTGGCATTTATCGATGCCGAGCACGCGCTCGATCCCACGTATGCCGCGCGCATTGGCGTGGATATCGACGAGGTACTGATTTCCCAGCCTGATACGGGTGAGCAGGCGCTCGAGATTGTTGACATGCTCGTGCGTTCCGGCGCCATCGATGCCATCGTCGTCGACTCCGTCGCCGCGCTGACCCCGCGTGCCGAGATCGAGGGAGAGATCGGCGATACCACGGTCGGTTTGCAAGCTCGTCTGATGAGTCAGGCGCTCCGCAAGCTCGCCGGCTCGCTGTCCAAGTCCAACACGACATGCATCTTCATTAACCAGCTGCGAGAGAAGATCGGCGTCATGTTCGGCAACCCCGAGACCACGACGGGCGGCCGCGCCCTTAAGTTCTTCTCTTCGGTGCGTATCGACATTCGCCGCATCGACAGCATTAAGCTTAAGGATGAGGTTATCGGTAACCGCGTGCGTGCCAAGGTCGTTAAGAACAAGGTGGCAGCTCCGTTCCGTTCTGCTGAGTTCGACATCATGTACGGTACGGGCATCTCTAAGGAGGGCTCGATTCTGGACATGGCTGTCGAGTGCGGCATTTGCAAGAAGATGGGCTCCTGGTTTGCCTATGGCGAGGACAAGCTCGGCAACGGTCGCGAGGCCGCCAAGGCGTTCCTGCGCGAACACCCCGATTGCGCCGACGAGATTGAGCATAAGGTCCGCCTTGCCTGCGGGCTTGAGTTTGATGACGATGCTCCGTCCGAGGTCGAGCTGACCGATCAGCCTGCGCCTGAGGAGTTTGACGAGCTTTACGCCATCGATGGTTCCGCCATGCTCGATGATGACGACGAGTAGCGGTTACGCTCATGTCGTATACGGTGACCGAGGCCACGGTCGTCTTTCCCGATAAGAAGGCGGCCTCCTCTTTCTCGAGCGGGTATGCGTCCAAAAAGCCTTGCGCACATATCGATTGTGAGCTTGAGGGCGGTTTTGAGCGGTCCATTTGGATTCCCGTGCGGGTCGCGCGCCTGTATGTCAAAAATCGCCCCGATCTTCCCTGTGATTGGGATAACTTTCGTGAAGCGGTGCAGCTCATCGAGCGTAAATGTGCACTTACCATGGTGACCGAGATGCTATCGCGACGCGACCATGCGACGGGTGAGGTCTGTGACAAGTTGGCGCGCTACGGCTTTCGCCAGCCCGCGATCGATTTCGCCGTCGAGCGCGCCACCGAGTATCGCTTTTTAGACGAGAACCGCTTTTGCTCGTACTTTATCGAGGAACGCAAGCGGCGCGGTTGGGGACAGCGTAAAATCGAGACCGAGCTCAAGCGCCGTCATGTCGTGCTCGATGACATTCCCGGTTATCCGGAGGATTATTTTGCCGTCGAAGACGATTTGGCGCGTGCGTCAGCCCTGCTCGCCAAGCGGCGTGTTCCAGAGACGCGCGGATTCGAAAAACTGGTTCGGTTTTTGATGGGCAAGGGCTTCTCGTATCACATCGCCGCCGATGCCGTTAAGGCACGTCTCGATGCCGAACGTGAGGAATGTGCGGTTTAGGCGTATGCGTTTTGTGGCCCTGCCGTTCACCGCGTTTTAGCCGCCGTGCTGGAGCCATTTATTTGACAGTTGTTGTGGTTCAACGTACGATAAACACTGTCATTTGCTTTGTGATATGTGCTCATCTGTGATGAGTTTGTTTATATGTTTATCTGTATCCGACCCGCATAAGCTGCGCCCATATTACTCAAATGTCGCGAGCCGTTCGTAAGGACGGTTCGCTTTGTTGTGTAACGAATCCATAAAAAGGAGTGAGCATGCCTATCATCGCAGCGCTCGTTGGCATCATTTTGGGTGCCATCGCCGCCATTGCCTACATGCGCACCGCCAAGCAGGGTAGTCTTCACGAGGCCGACGAAAAAATCCAGTCGGCACACGCACAGGCTGAGTCCCTGATCGGTGATGCTAAGCGTCAGGCCGAGACCCTCAAAAAAGAGGCTCTGCTCGAGGCTAAAGAGGAGATCATCAAGAACAAGCAGGCCGCCGAGGCCGAGGACAAGCAACGAGATTCGTACGCTCGAGAACCGCGTGATGCAGCGCGAGGAATCCCTCGATCGCCGCAACGACGCTCTCGACAAGCGCGAGCATCAGCTGTCCAGCCAGGCCGGTCAGGTCGAGAAGCGCTCCCGTGAGCTCGAGGAGCTCTGCGCAAAGCAGACCTCCGAGCTCGAGCGTATCGCCGACCTTACCCGCGAGGACGCCCACAAGGAGCTCCTCAATAAGGTTCGCGGCGAGGTCACCCACGAGGCCGCCACGATCATTCGCGAGTCCGAGCAGCAGGTTCGCGCCGAGTGCCACAAGACCGCCCAGGAAATTCTGTCTCTGGCGATTCAGCGCTGCGCTGCCGACCACACTGCCGAGGTCACCGTTACCTCCGTGCACATTCCCTCTGATGACCTCAAGGGCCGTATCATCGGTCGCGAGGGTCGCAACATCCGGACCTTCGAGCAGGTTTCCGGCGTCAACCTCGTGATCGACGACACGCCCGAGACCGTCGTTCTTTCGAGCTTCGACCCGGTCCGTCGTGAGACCGCCCGTGTCGCCCTCGAGAACCTCATCGCCGACGGCCGCATTCACCCTGCCCGTATCGAGGAGATGTATCACAAGGCCGCCGACCTGGTTCAGCAGCGCGTGCGCGAGGCTGGCGAGCAGGCTGCCTTCGATACCGGCATCCACGACCTGCACCCCGAGATCGTCAAGACCCTTGGTGCCCTGCGCTACCGTACCTCGTTTGGTCAGAACGTACTTCAGCACTCCCTCGAGGTCTCTGATCTGTGCGGCGTGATGGCTTCCGAGCTTGGCCTGGACGTTGTGACTGCCAAGCGCGCTGGCCTGCTGCACGACCTGGGCAAGGCAATCGACCATGACGTCGAGGGCCCGCATGCCGTCATCGGCGCCGAGCTGGCCCGCCGTTATGGCGAGAAGCCCGTTATCGTCCACGCTATCGAGGCTCACCATGCCGATGTCGACCCCAACACGGTGCTCGATGTCCTGGTGCAGGCCGCCGATGCTGTCTCTGCCTCTCGCCCCGGTGCCCGTCGCGAGTCTGCCGAGAACTACATCAAGCGTCTTGAGAAGCTCGAGGAGATCGCCAACTCCCATGACGGCGTCGAGCGCACCTATGCCATGCAGGCTGGTCGCGAGGTCCACGTCATGGTTCAGCCGGACAAGATCTCCGATGCCCAGTCCACGGTCCTGGCTCACGATATCGCTCATCAGATCGAGGAAGAGATGGAGTATCCCGGTCAGGTGCGCGTCGTCGTGATTCGCGAGAGCCGCGCTGTCGATATCGCTAAATAACATGAGCGACGCGAACGAGCTCATCTCATTTATCGCGTCGATGTCGGGGGAGGGCAACCTTCGCGTCGAGGAGAACCTTGGCGAGGGGTATGTCCGCCTCCGCGTTTCGGAGGCCGAGCGGCGCCAGGCTAAGCACGACATTCAGCATGTCGAGGACATCGTCATCGAAATGCTCCGTAATGCTCGCGATGCCGGCGCCGACAAGGTCTATCTCGCCACGACCAAGGAAGATGGCGTCCGCACGCTTGTCTTTCTGGATAACGGTTCGGGCGTTCCGCAGGATATGCAAGAGCGAATCTTTGATGCCCGCGTTACCTCCAAGCTCGAGAGCATGAAGATGGACCGTTGGGGCGTTCACGGTCGTGGCATGGCATTGTTTTCGATTAAGCAGAACACCGACGAGGCCCGTGTGGTCACGTCCGGCGTCGATCTTGGTTCAGCCTTCAAGGTGAGCGTTGCGGCCGACCGCCTCAGTGAGCGTGCCGATCAGTCCAGCTGGCCCCAGGCCGTCAAGGATGAGGACGGACGTTATGTCTGCGCTCGCGGTCCACATAATATTATTCGCGCTGCTTGTGAGTTTGCGCTCGAGGAGTTGCGTGGTTGCGATGTCTATCTTGGTTCTCCGTCTGAGATTGCCGCGACCCTTTATGCTCAGGCGTCAAGTCGGCTCGATACGTCTCGTCTCCTGTTCATTGATGACGAGAGCGAGCTTCCGGTTGTCGATCGTTTAGGCCTTGCTTCTGATGCCGAGGACTTT
>URZJ01000077.1 GCA_900552395.1 uncultured Collinsella sp.
CACGGCATCGCGGGACTTTCCGCAGGTCTCGACTTTATCGAGGCGCAAGGCGGGGTCGAGGCGATTGCGGCGCATGAGCGAGCACTGGCGGATCGCTTTCTCGCTGGCGTGCGCGAAATCCCGGAGATCAAGCTCTACGGCGCCTTTGACCAGCCGTCGCGCTCGGCGATCGTCTCACTCAACGTGGGTGATATCGACTCTGCCGAGATCTCGGACGCGCTCATGCAGGGGTGGGGGATTGCGACGCGCCCCGGCGCCCATTGCGCTCCGCTCATGCACCGCGCGCTCGGGACCGAACGCCAGGGTGTCGTTCGCTTCTCGTTTGGGTATTTCAACACGGACGAGGAAGTCGACACCGCGATTGACGCTTTGCGCGATTTAAGCAGCGATTAGACCAACCTTCTGCGCCCTTAGATAAACCGTTTGCGCTACCTTCCCGCATTGTCGCTTATACAGGGTAATGTGAAATGATGGCCCACTCTGGGACTCTGTATCTTTGCGAATTGCGGGAAGGTTCCTATGAACAGGATCACTGCTGCCCTCTATAGGTTTTTGGTTGTCTATCTTTCGATCGCGATGGTCGTGACCTCGATACCGCTTGCGCCCCGCGCGGCTTATGCCGATGACGCCGGGGCGGTCGCTGTCGAGAGCGAGGCCCAAGAGACCGACTCGGGCTCCGATACCGACGCGGTTGATGAATCATCACCTTCGGACGAAAGCGCTTCATCCACGTCTTCCGACCAAACGAGTAATACGCAGGACGACTCATCCAACGCGGCATCCGACGCCCCCGGGACGAGCCTGGCGCAGGACCTCACAAGTGCTGCGACTGATTCCGATGCTGCAAAGAGCTCGCCTGCAACGTCAGAGTCCTCGTCCGATGACAGCGAGGTCAATCCCCTCGTGTATGAGGACCCAACGGTCTATGAGTATGCCAAGCTTATGCCGAACGGCTATGTGTATCCGTGCGATGCAAGCGGAAGCGTTACGGTAGAGATTGATGGAAACGACCCGTATGGGAGCTCTGTCGACGGTAAATTAGTAACCAATCTGATCGTTGATTACGGAGCGGATGGGGTCCCTGGATATATTTGTGAGTATTCCTCCAATCTGCGTTCGGTGCGTTTTGAGAACAGCTTTATTTCTTCAATTGGACTACACGCCTTTTCTGGGTGCTCCAATCTCGCCGATATCAGCTTTTCCGGTATGACCATTGGAAGTATCGGAACAGAGGCTTTTGCTGGATGCGGATCGCTTACGAGCCTAAATATTGACGACGCCGCTACCATCGGCACGATGGGCGATGCCGCGTTTGCCTGGAGCGGGCTGCGGTCTACGGGGCTCGACAAGGTCGTTGGCCTTAGTTCGATTCCTGAGAACGCTTATAATGCCTGCAGCGCTCTGACCGATACCGGTCTGGGCGGGAACACATCCATCACGTCAATCGGCGTTAATGCGTTCAAAAACTGCTCCCGCCTTGCGACGACCGGACTTGAGAGCAATACGACGATCAAGACGCTCCGCGAAGGCTGCTTCTGCGGGACCAATATGAGCGGCGGGCTGACGCTGCCCCTTTTTTCCAAAATCGAGGAACTGCCGAGCCGTGCGTTCTATGGCTCTAAGCTCGAAACCGTGTACCTTGGGTGCGACCATGTTGTGCTCATTAATTCCACCACGTTTCCCAAGCAATACATGACTGTCATGGTCCCTGCCAAGATGGTTTCGCAATACGAAAGCGGCCACCCTAAAGAGGTTTGGGAGAGCTGCAATGGTAGCCTGCCCGTCCCCGTGGGTAAGGTACTCCAAAAGATAAAGATTTCGCGCGATCCCGACAAGATGGCCTATCAGCAGGGGGAAAAGATCTCCCTCGAGGGCATGAGTGCCACGTTTCAATATCCTCATTCGACGATGGATAGCGACTACGAAGCCCTCATAAAGGAAGAACTCGGCGAGTACCTTACGGCGACTCCCTGCGACGGCGACGTCTTCGATGGCTCGATGGACGGAGAACCCATACAGCTGGTGTATGACGATGGCTACACGCGCCTTGTCGCGTACAGCAAGGGCAACCTGCAGCAGGCGGCCTACGAGTATGCCAAGCTCATGCCCAACTACTATCTGTATCCGTGCGACGCAAACGGAAATCTTACGGTAGAAATCGATGAAAACAACCCGCGCGAGAACTCTGTCGATGGTCGAATGGTAACGAATTTGATTGTCGATTACGGGGTTGATGAAGTCGACGCACAGCTCTGCGCCGACTCTTCCAATCTGCGCTCGGTGCGCTTTGAGAACAGTTCCATTTCCAAAATCGGATTGCACGCCTTCTATAACTGCCCGAATCTCACCAATATCAGCCTTTCCGGTATGACCATCGGCACCATCGGAAAAGAGGCGTTCTATGGCTGCGAGTCGCTTGCGAGCCTGAACATCAGCGAGACAACTACCATTGTCTCGATGGGCTATGCCGCGTTTGCCGACAGTGGGCTGGTGTCCACGGGGCTCGACAAGGTTGTCGGCCTCACATCGATTCCCGACAGAGCCTACGAAGGCTGCAAGGCTCTGACCGATACCGGCCTGGACAAGAATACCTCCATTACATCGATTGGCGTTTGCGCGTTCAGGTTCTGCTCGAACCTTGCTACCACAGGGCTCGAGAGCAACACAACGGTCCAAACGCTTGGCCACACCTGCTTCTACGGCACCGACTTGAGCGGCGGGCTGACGCTGCCATATAACTCCAAGATCGAGGAGTTGCCGGAAAAGGCGTTTGGCAGCACCAATCTCGAGACCGTGTTCTTTGGGTGCAACCATGCGGTGCTCATTAACACCGACACGTTCCCCAAATACAACATGACCGTCATGGTTCCCGCCAAGATGATTCCGAAGTATGCTAACGGGCATCCCAAAGCTGTTTGGGAGAGGTGCAACGGCTGCCTGCCCGTCCCCGTGGGCAAGGTGCTCGAGGACGTTGAGATCTCATGCGACCCCAACAACATGACCTATGAGACGGGGGAGACCATTTCGCTCGAGGGCATGAGCGTTGAGCTCGATTACCCGCATACGGTATCGATTTGGGACTACGAGGCCCTCATACAGGAAGAGCTCGGCGAGTACCTTACGGCCACCCCCTGCGACGGCGACGTCTTCGATGAGTCGATGGACGGACAGCCCGTAAAGCTCGTGTATGACGACGGCTATTCGCATTTTGAATCCCAGACCAAGGGCACGCTACAGCTCAAGAAGCCTGAGCCGACGTCGTTCCAGATCTCCTATGCCCAAACGATCGATAAAGGCGAACGCAAGCTGATGGACGGCGTTGAACTGTCCGATGTTTCCGGCGCGACGACGATTGATGCGGGCGACGAGGTCACGCTCGATGCTGGTGCTCTAGGAATGCTCAACGACAACATCACGTTTAAGGGCTGGTATGATACCGAGTCCGGCAAGTACATCTCCAAGGAAGCGGCTTGCACGTTTACGCCAGATAAGGACCTGTCCCTGGAGGCTCGCTTTAAGCTCAAGGACTATGCGGTGCATGTCAACGATGCGCAGGCGACCGATTCGTCACAGGACTTTGCGCACCTGAGTGTTACCGCCCAAAACTGCTATCGCAATGCCGGCGAGACGGTTGAGGTTTCCGCCGTCACGGATAACGCCCTGTTCCTGGGCTGGTATCTGGGCGAGGGCGATGATGCGTACGCCGCGAGCGATCAGCTCGACTTTACCTATACGGTGGACAAGGCGGACGCGATTGTGTCCGAGGACAAGACTGACGCTAGGATCGAGATCACGCCGCGCTACTGCGCTCCCCAGGCAAGCGTTGTGCTGAGTGTGGACGGGGTCGATGAGAACGGGCAGCCGCTCGGGCAGTTCCTTTCCACCGGTCTGTACGGCATCGGGTCGCGCGTAACGGTCGTGGCGGTGCCAATGCCTGGCTATGTGTTTGACTACGCGACCGATGCCCTCGGCAACGTTGTCTTTACCGGGGACGATGGTCCGTCCTACACGTTTGTGCTCGAGGGGGATGTGCAGTACACCGCGCATTTCCGCGAGGAGACTGACCCCGACGAGTCACTCGCGGCGCTGAAGGCCGCGCTCATCGCCGCAATTACGGCTGCGGCCGTTCTCGCTACCATGTATGGCTTGGGCGAGATCGTCGACCCCATCGCGGCCGACGCGGTGATCGAGATCGGTATGGCCGACAATATTGAGGATGTTGCCGCTGTGGGCACCAAGGTGCTCAAGGAGATTAAGGACATCATCGACGACCACAAGAAACCCAAGCCTCATGGCGACCATAAGATCGAAATAATTACCACCGCGCAGCCCGAGGTGGGCGGCGTCGTTACCGGAGGCGGTATCCACTATGAGGGGACGGTCGCCACGCTCGAGGCTGTCGCAAATCCCGGCTATCGCTTCGTATGTTGGAAAGAGAACGGCGTCGAGGTCTCGACATCTCCTCTCAAGACGATGACGATCACGGACCTGACGCCCGAGGTTGTAAAGATGACGGCCGTTTTCGAGAAAAAAGTCGAGATTACGGCAGCTGCCGAAGCCGATGGCATTCAGGCCGATTTTTCGACAGGCTGCACCGCAAGCCCCGTAAAGCAGAGCATTACGCGTGGCGATCAGGCTATGGTCACTGCGAGCGAGGGTCCTGACTATGCCTTTGTGGGATGGTTTGAGGACGGCATCGAGGTTTCGCCCGAGCGTACGTATATCTTCAAGGCCGAGGTCGACCGCCATCTGGTTGCACGCTTCCGCAAGGCGGATAAGACCATCCTGGTGAATACCGATCCCTTCGACAGCGCCGAGGTGCTGTGCGATGGTGTGCCGGTCGTGGATGGCAAGGTTCGCGCGAAGGATGGGGACATTCTCACGTTTACGATGCGGCCTAAGGTGCGCCCCGACAATCCAGAGAAAACGTACCGGTTTGTAGAGTGGCGAGAAACCGATGCGCAGGGTATCACGATTGCCAACAAGCAGGAAGTTTGCGAATACCGCGTTAACGGGAATGCCCGGATCGAGGCTGTAATGGACGGCAGGGATGCGCATACCGTGCGTGCCGAGGCCGACCCGCTCGAGGGCGGTACCGTTACGCTGAAGCGCGGCGAGACTGCCGGCATGGTACTCGAGGTTCCCGAAGGCGAGCGCGTGACCGCGGAGGCCACCCCATCCGAGGGCTATATCTTTGACGGTTGGTATCTGAGCAACGGCGGCTCGGATGCCACCTCGACGCTGGTTTCGAGCGAGCGCTCCTATACCTTTGAGCCCATTACCGACTGCGTGATCCAGGCAAAGTTTACGCGTGCCTGCAAGGTGGACGTTGTCGTTGAGCCGGCCGCGGCCATGGCGGGCAAATATTTGGTGCACGGCGAGGGCTACTGCATGAAGGGCGAGCCTGCCACGCTGAGCATTGAGCTCACGGCCGAGGCGAGCAAACAATTTACCTTTAAGGGCTGGTACGACGCCAAGACGGACCTGCTTTTGGGCACCGACCCCAGCTACCTTGAGTTCTATCCCGAGGACGTGGAATGCACGGTGCGTGCGGTGTTTGAGGAAAACACGTATACCGTGACGGCGAAGGCAAAAAAGACCTTTGTGGAGCGCGGTGCCGTTGAGATCGAGGGCCACCCGGGGGCATCTTCGGTTACCTGCGGATATGGCGACACGGTGATGCTCAAGGCAAAGGCCAACGACGGCTATCGTTTTGACCATTGGAAGGACGGCTCCGGTAAGGAGTACGACTCTGCCGAGCTGGTCGTTAAGGTCACCAAGAGCGATACCTATACCGCGATCTTTACCGACTCAAAGCCCGAGGTTATGGTCACGGCCGATTCGTGGCTCGGCGGTACCGTTACGTGCAATGGGGCCGTGGTGAAGCCTATGACCGATACGTTCAAATTAGGGGAGACCCTTCATCTGATGGCCAAGGCCCATCCTGGCTTTTTGTTCTGGGGTTGGTACGTCAATGGGCACCTGAAGAGCCTTAAGCACGAGACCTCGTTGGTTGCCAAAGCTCGTGGCAAAACCGGGCACTGCGTTATTACCGCAGCCTTTGTGCCTATCGATACCGTCTGCGTGCCCCTCGCCGATCCTGCGGAGGGTGGCACCGTCAAGGCGAGCCGAATTCTTGCCGACCGCGGCGCGGAGGTTGCCCTGAAGGCGACGCCCAATCCCGGTTACGTCTTTACTGGTTGGTATACGGCCGACGGCACGTTTGAGTCTGCCGATGCGGAGTTCACCTGCCACCAGGAGCGCAGCCATGTGCACGTCGCTCGCTTTATGGCAAAAAGCTATGAAGTCGACGCCACGGCGGTAGTCGATTCCGGCACCGGTTCGCTGGTCGAATCGAGCGTCGCCGGCTGGGCCGAGGGCACGGGTACCGTTGAGGCGGGGCATGCCGCCACGCTGACCGCGCATGCGCTTTCGGGCTATGCGTTTGAGTATTGGGCCGATGCTTCGGGCGCCGTGGTAAGCCGTGACAGTACCTATCACGTGATGCCAACGTCCGACACGACGCTCCAGGCCGTGTTCTCGGCAAAGCAATATACGGTGGACGTCTCCTGCGAAGAGAGCATGGGCACGGTCGAGGGCGCGGGGGCGTATGCCGCCGGGCAGGTCGCAACCGTGCGCGCGGTCGCCGCCGAGGATACGGCTTTTGTGGGCTGGTTCCGTAACGGCACATGCGTGAGCTCCAAGAAAACCTATCGATTTACCGTGTGTGAGGACACGTCGCTCTATGCCGTCTTTGCGTCGGGTTCGTATGTCGTGCATACCGTTGCTTCGCCTGCCGAGGGCGGAGCCGTGAGCGGTTTTGGTGGCTATGAGGCCGGCGACCGCGCAACGCTTCGTGCGATCGCCAACACCGGGTATTCGTTTGCGGGTTGGACGGACGACAAGGGCGAGTCAGTCAGCGAGAACGCCGACTATACCGTTAAGGTCACGGGTGACGCCACCTATACGGCGATCTTTACGCCTAAGTCCTATCAGGTCGTTTTGAGCGCGAGTGACGATAGCGTTGGCACTCTGAGCGGCGAGGGCTCCTATCAATTCGGTGATACGGTCGAACTCAACGCTACGCCTACGGGAACCAAACGTTTTGTCGGCTGGTATGTCCTGGATGCCGAGGGCAACAAGTCGCTGCTGAGCTGCGACGCCCATTGTTGGGTTAAGCTCGACAAGGATATGGTCGAGGGGCTCGAGGACGATACGTTGGAGCTCCAGGCCGTGTTTGCCGATCCGTACGAGGTGACCGTTACGGGCGAGGTCGTGGTGAAGGACAAGGCATCGAACAGGGGCTGCCGTGTTACGGGCAGCGGCAGCTTTGCCGTGGGCGATCAGGTGGAACTGACCGCTGTTGCCGGTATGGGCTATCGCTTTGTGGGCTGGAGCACCGATAAGGAGGGCACCTCGATTGTCGAGACTGCGACGACCCTCGATGTGACCGTCACGCAAGACATAACGTACTACGCGCAGTTCGAATCCGATGGACAGGTGACCATTACCGTCACCGGCTCGTCCATCTTCCGCGGTACGGCCCTTCTGGTCGACGGCATTCCTGCCGGCAGCAGGTCATACGACAGGGGCGACATGTTTATGGCGATCGCGATCCCGTGGAAGAAGTACCACTTCTCGCATTGGGTCGACGATGCGGGTGTCACGGTGAGCTACAGCGCGTTCTATATCGGTACCGCAAAGGAGAATAGGCAGCTT
>URZJ01000078.1 GCA_900552395.1 uncultured Collinsella sp.
CCACGCGGTCGATGCGCCCGCCGAGCGGCCAGCCGGCATACTCGACCTGGAGCTCGTTGAACGCAAACTCCAGGTAGCGCGGCGCGAAGGGCGCGAGCGCCTCGGACTCGTAGGCAAGAACGCCCTCCAGCTGCGGCAAAATCTCGGCCACCTGGCGCTCCTCCACCGGGGAGAGCGGCACGAGCGGGCCCTCGGTACCGCGCTTGCCCGCATGTTCGGCCAAGGTCTCGTCAAAGACCTCGCGCAGCAGCTCCTTCGCGCGTGGCAGATTCATGGGTGTCACGCGCTCCATGCCCTCCTGGGGCAGACGGGCATGCAAGTGTTCCAGCACGTCGTGGACAAAGTTGCCCTTCTCCATGTTGCCAAAGCCCGCGTCGATGGACTGGGGCTTCACGCGATACGACACGAACCAGCACAGCGGGCACGTCGAATACGCCTCGATCTGCGAGGCGGACGTCAGACGCGGCACGAGCGGCGCGTTCTCGCCCTCGCCATCGCGGCGACGCAGGACCAGATACGGCACAGCCGCTTCACTCAAATGCTGAGGAGCCTCGCACGCGACGCGCTTGCACTCGATGCCCTCGCCGGCCGCTGGATCAAAATCGGCGACGATACCGCCCTCGCCCACGCACGCAACCTTGGCGGCGCCAGCGGCCTCGGCATGCGCCCGCAACTCGGTCCACACGGCCGCCGGATAGCACTCGCGCGCCTGACGATCGTGGGTCACACGGGCGAGCGCGACCGGACCGCTCGCCGCCTGCATTGCACGGCCAAAGCGCACGCGCAGCAGGGCGGCGGGCTCCAAAGACACGCCGTCGCGGCGCAGCTCGGCCGTCAGCGTGGCCAGCGGCCCCTCTTCGTGTGAGAGCGGATAGCTGTCCAGATCGACATCGGCAAACAGCACGGCATCGTAGCTGCCGGGGCGCAGAGCCGCCGCATCGGCAAGCGAAGCAAAGCGAACCTGGGCGCGTGGCGCACGGTCAACCTCGTAGGTCTCGTAATCGTAGGCGGCGCTACGCTTGTCCACCTTGGTTCGAATGTCATCGAGCACGGGCACGGTCGCGGCCTGCGACACGTCGAGCGCACGGGCGCCATTCATAAGGATGTCGATGACGTGGCGCAGCAGGGCCACCTCCGCCTGGCGACGGGCCTGACCGTCGAGACCGCCAAGTGCGCGATCGGGCAGTGCCTCGGCAACGGCAAGCATGGCCTTGAGCGCCGTCACGGGTTTGTCGCGCCACAGCGCCTGGAACACGTCCGAGATCACGCACGGCACGCTCTTAAACCAGTTCTCGTCGCTCGCCGCTTTACGCGCGCCCCTCACCTGGCCCTGCACGCTCTGCAGCAGGCTCTTGACGCCCGCAGTGGTCTTGCTGCGCGACAGTCGCATATTCTTGTCGAACGTGCGCGCGCTGGCGGCGTCGGCACCCGAAAGCGGGCTGTAAATCCAGTCGGTAAGCTCCGGAGCGGGCCACCACTCAGTCTTAGAAGCTGCCCCTTCGTCGGCGGCCTTCATACGCTCGATCAGGTTGGCGAGCGCCGTGAACTGCCTGCCCGCAATGGATTGGGAAAACGCCGTGAACTCGGCCGTCTCGGCAGCAACGTGGCGCGCCGCCAAACGAGCGGCAAGCTCGCCGAACAGCTGGGGTGCCCGGGCGGACACCACGAGTACGCGCACGGGATCGACGGGTGCGGAGGCGGCATCGTTGACCTTGGACTCCTTGCGCGCTTTCACCATCTTATCGATGACGTCCGCATAGACACGGGCACGGGCATGGGGCCCGGCGACTTCCACAAAGGCAGGACGTACGACGGACTTTGGAGCAATCGCGGGAGCGCCGGCATCCTCGTCCAGCGGCGCGATCTCAAACAGCACACCGCGGACATCAAATGCCGCGGCAAGCTCCTCGCGCATCGCCGCTTGCTCGCGGGCAAGCAGCACGACAACCTCTCCCCCGTTGTTTGCCACGGCGGACAGCAGCTCGAGCAGGCTATACGTAAATGACGTGACGCCGCGCACGCAAACGGCGCGGGCGCACCCCGGCAGGTTGTCGGCCAAAGCGCCGGCCATAATGTCAGCCGCCTCGCAGGGCTCGACCATATCTCGACGGTCCAAACCGCGCGCATAGGCGCACAAAAGTTCAAACACGCGAGCCTCGGCGTCGCTTCTGGGCTTGGGCTTGCAAACGTTGTCGCAGCAACGCTCGGCACCTGTCCCTGCCACACCCGGCAGCACATCGCGAGCCATACGCGCGAGCATACGCACCGTGCCCTGGCTGCGCGAAAGCGGCTGCAGGTCGGCGTCGTCGAGACGCGCTACCATGTCCGAAAACAGCATCTGGCGCTGCAGGTTGTCGACGAAACCGCGCCCGTCGCCCAAAAGCTCCCAAAGCGAGCGAAGCCACGATGTAGGCGTCTTGTAGTCAATACCCAGCGAAACGCCGGCTTCCGCCGCATCATGACGGCACAGGTCGAGCTCGGCAAACGTAGGCGCCAGCAAAACGGCACGCCCGTGGCGGGCAACCAGTTCGGCGAGCAGCGCCGCCTCGGCATCGCTCAAATCCGCGCCGGCGTTGGTGGTATAGATTCGAACAGGCATGGTCCTCCACTCAAACTGTTCGCAATAATCAATGTATCCATCCTACCCGCCCAAGCGGACACATTGCCACCGCAGCTCCATCTTTTGGTACAAAGCAACCTGACCCCAACGCACTAACCGATTGCGGGCATATAAAAACCGCCCCCGAAGGGGCGGTTCCAGCTGATTCGTTTTTGTCGCTGGCCTACTCGCCATCCTCCAGCTTAATGAGGATCTTACGGTAGCCACCATACTCGCCGTTGAGCGCCTTGGACACACGGCTCACCGTAGTGGACGAAGCGCCGGTGCGGGCCTGAACCTCAACATAAGGCTCGCCCTCATCCAGATAACGCGCAACCTGCAGACGTTGCGAAAGATCGCAGATCTCGCGCGGCGTGCAGATATCGGTCAAAAACGCCTGGATATCCTTCTCGTCATCCAAAAGACTAAATGCGTGGACCAGCTGCTTGACATCAGGCTTGTCAAACATGTTCTCGATATTCATCGATCACCGCCAAACCCGCCATAAGGCATCGAAGTTGATACTGACATCGGGCATCGTTCGCCCGTTCTATGCAATAGGGCAACGCCTGTGGCTTTTGCCCGTAGCAGTGTAGCACACCACCAAACTAAAGCGACAAGACTCTCTGCCAGCGGCGCGTTTTTCAGGACGAACGCCGTTTTGAAACCGAATGCGCACGTAAGCTCCACGAATATCTGAGACAATGGGCGGCCGAACAAGGCGGCACACCCGAGCGGCCGTCCAGGCTGCCGCAGCAAGCCGTTTCACGCGTCACCAACGCACCCTGCGCAAGAAAGGATTCACACCATGCGCTTTATGCTTAACTGGCTCTTTACCTCGATCGCCATCGCGATTGCCACGTTCCTCGTCCCCGGCATCCAGCCCTTCGGTTTTGCCGAGGCCTGGGTCTGTTTCGCCTTCGTGGGACTGTTCCTGAACATCGTCGATTCGCTCGTCAAGCCGTTCCTGACGGTTATCTCGCTGCCGCTCACGATCATTACGCTGGGTATTTTTCAGCTCGTAGTCAACAGCTTTATGCTCGAGCTGGCCAGCTATCTGTCGGTCAATCTGCTGGGTGCGGGTATCTCCATCGCCAGCTTTGGATCGGCCTTTATGGGCAGCATCCTGGTGTCCATCATGCGCAGCATCCTCGACAGCATCGCCGAGGGCTAGAGCCGTTCGATACGAACCGTCATATCGACCCAAAACGAAGGCCGCCCATCGCAAAAATGGGCGGCCTTCTTATTTGTCAAGTCTCAGAGGGCAAGACAATCTACCATTTCCACCCCGTCCCCAAATGGCAGGTGGGCTAGATCACGTAGTCGTAGCCTTCGTTGGGAGCGACAAGTTGATCGAGCGTCACGCCGTCGAGGTAATCGTTGATGAGCTTGTCCAGGTTCTTCCACACGTCGAGCGTGGGGCACTCATCAGATCGCGAGCAACCCTTGCAGTCGCCATCCAGGCAGGCGACCGGCGCCAGGCTGCCCTCGGTCAGGCGCAAGATCTCGCCCACCGTGTACTGCTCGGGCGGGCGCGTGAGCACATAGCCGCCGCCCTTGCCGCGCATGCCCGAGAGCATGTTGGCGCGCACGAGCGTAGCCAGAATATTCTCGAGGTACTTCTCCGAAATCCCCTGGCGCGCCGCGATCTCTTTGAGCGGGATGCGACCGGCCGCCTGATGCTCGGCCAGGTCGACCATAACGCGCAGGGCATATCTGCCCTTTGTGGAAACCAACATATATAGTGCTGCCTTTCGGTCTTTTAGTCCGTTGAAATTCTAGCCGAAAAATTGGCTTTGAAAATACCCGTTCCGGTCAAGATGGTTAATCAACTTGCAATAATCTCCTATTTCCTATTGCATTACTAGGCTTTGGTGTCTACTATGCTTCCCAACAGCTAAACGAACAACCTATAAGGTTTATGGGTTTAGCTGCTAGACACACCGTAAAACCACACGGTATCCAGTCATTTGAACACTTTGGAGGTTCATCATGAGCAAGGTTTACACGTCCATCGATCAGCTTATCGGCCACACCCCGCTCCTGGAGCTCACCCACTTTGAGGCCGATGAGGACCTCAAGGCCCGCGTGCTCGTCAAGCTGGAATACTTCAACCCCGCCGGATCCGTTAAAGACCGCGTCGCCAAGAACATGATTGACGAGGCCGAGAAGGCAGGCAAGCTCGTGCGTGGCGGCGACTACACCATCATCGAGCCCACGAGCGGCAACACCGGCGTCGGCATCGCCTCGGTGGCGGCCGCCCGCGGCTACAAGGTGATCATCACCATGCCCGAGACCATGTCCGTCGAGCGCCGCAAGCTGATGCAGGCATACGGTGCGCAGCTCGTGCTCACCGACGGCTCCAAAGGCATGAAGGGCGCTATCGCCAAGGCCGAAGAGTTGCAGAAGGAGACCCCCAACAGCATCATCGCCGGCCAGTTTGTGAACCCCGCGAACCCGGCCATTCACAAGGCCACGACCGGCCCCGAGATCTGGGACGACACCGACGGCAAGGTCGACATCTTCGTCGCCGGCGTCGGCACCGGCGGCACCGT
The DNA here is from genome assembly GCA_900552395.1 of uncultured Collinsella sp. Classification (GTDB taxonomy): domain Bacteria; phylum Actinomycetota; class Coriobacteriia; order Coriobacteriales; family Coriobacteriaceae; genus Collinsella. Next base: position 5,155 of record URZJ01000078.1, read on the forward strand.
GACCGGCGTGGGCGAGTTCCTCAAGGAGCAAAACCCCGAGATTCAGGTCGTCGCCGTCGAGCCCGCCACCTCCCCGGTGCTCTCTAAGGGCCAGGCCGGCCCGCACAAGATCCAGGGTATCGGTGCCGGCTTTGTGCCCGACGTCCTCGACACCCAGGTCTACGACGAGATCATCCCCGTCGAGAACGACGACGCCTTTGCCACCGGCCGCGCCGTGGGCCACAAGGAGGGCGTGCTCGTGGGCATTTCGTCCGGCGCCGCCGTGTGGGCCGCGCTGCAGCTGGCCAAGCGCCCCGAGAACGAGGGTAAGACCATCGTGGCCCTGCTTGCCGACACCGGCGAGCGCTACCTGTCCACGGCACTGTTCCAGGACTAAGGGCCCGTCACTTGTCGATAGACCCAAGGCACGCCGGTCTGCCCTCTCTTCTGGCTGCCTGAGCCCATCCCAACAGGGTGTCCCACACGACGCCCGAACTTGCTACAATGTCTGCGGCGCGGAACCAGCCTCCCGCGCCGCTTTTCTTTTTTGGCCACATGCCACCAAGGAGAACCTCCCCATGCACAATAAGCGCGTGCTCGTCGCCATGAGCGGCGGCGTCGATTCCAGCGTGACCGCGTATCTGCTCAAGCGCCAGGGCTACGAATGCATCGGCGCCACCATGCGTCTCACCTGCCCCGCGCCCGACCCCGCCACGGGTATGAGCAAAGTCGACTGCGACATCGCCGATGCAAAGGCCGTCGCCGAGCGCCTGAGGATACCCCACCATGTGCTCGACTTGCAGCAGACCTTCGACCGCAACGTGATCGAGTGCTTTGTGAACGCCCACCAGGAAGGACTGACGCCCAACCCGTGCATCATCTGCAACCGCCACATTAAGTTTGGCGCGCTGCTGGATGCGGCGCTGGATATGGGCTGCGACTACATCGCAACGGGACATTACGCCAAAACAAGCCAGGCGGCAGACGGCACCTGGCAGCTACATCGCGGCGAAGATCCCAAAAAGGACCAGAGCTACTTTTTGTATTCGCTTACGCAGGAACGCCTGGCACACACGATCTTTCCGCTGGCAGGCCTAGACAAAGAGCGCGACGTGCGCCGCATAGCCGCCGAGCAGGGCTTTACCAACGCCCAGAAGGCCGAAAGCGAGGACATCTGCTTTATTCCAGACGGTGACTACGCGGGCTATATCGAGCGCCGCTGCGGACATCCCGCTGCACCGGGCGACATTGTGTGGCGCAACGGCAGCGTGGTCGGGCGCCACAACGGCGCGCTGCGCTACACCATCGGCCAGCGCAAGGGCCTGGGCGTTGCGATGGCGCATCCCGTGTACGTAACGGGCGTCGACGCCGCCAACAACACCGTGCATCTGGGCGAGGCCGAGGACCTGGCGGCCACAGCGCTCACGGCCAACGACTGGATCTGGAGCGCCCCCGCCGACCACATGGAGGCGGAGCTCGACGCCGGCGGCATCCGCGTGGGCGCCAAGTACCGCTACCGTCAGAAAGACCAGGCAGCAACCCTTACACGTGGCGCCGGCGGACAAATGCTGCTAACTTTTGACGAGCCGCAACGAGCCATCGCCCCCGGCCAGGCCGTTGTAGTCTATCGCGGCGACATCGTCCTGGGCGGCGGTACCGTGACCGGCGCACTTAAGTAGCCGTGGGTTTATCGCTGCACGTGTCGAAGTACCTCAACAGCGGCACCAACCTCGATTACGCGACGCTCGAGGCCGCGGCAAATGGCCTCGAGTCGACCCTCCGCCGTCGCCCATTCGCTCTGCGAAAGAATCTCGATCGCCTCATCAACAAATCCGTTGAGCCGCGATGAATCGAACCAATCGAGCGAGTCCGCAAGCGCCAGCTGAGCGGAAGGGTCGGGCCCAAACGGCTTAGCGGAAAACCCAAACTCCCCAGCCGCGAGCAAGACAGTTGGCACGTTATACCACAGACAGTTGCCGCTATCGAACAGCGGTGCAGGTTTTATCTCCAGGGTGTCGACATTACGGATGATGCCGAAGTTTCGCCAATGGCGGTCGCTGTTGGCCAAAAGGGCATCGCAGACAATCATCTGCGACATAGACCTTCTCACAGCGACCTCATCGGCACCATGCTTGCCAAGGTAGCGACAGTATCGATCGTATGTCGAGTCTCCCCGCTGGCTACCAAGTGCGCCCTTAACGTAAACAGCCGGAACGTATTCCTCGCGGCCGTCAAGAAAGTCGTCGCACAGACACACAGGGCCATCGAACATCCGCTCAACCGTATAAGGAACAAACTCGCCCTCCGACAGCAAGCGACGATGCAGAGCCGTTGCAACCGCCTCGTTAAAGGGACGCTGATCGTCCATGCCGCGTCCTTTAGCCAAAATGCGAATGCCGTTTCGGATCATCCACGATTTAGGAAGCTCGCCCTCGGACGTGTTATCCGGATTTTTAAGACCGATGCCTTCCAGCCAACCCGAACGCTCTTCGGGCGCCG
>URZJ01000079.1 GCA_900552395.1 uncultured Collinsella sp.
GCGGTACGCGAGCTGGGTTCAGAACGTCGTGAGACAGTTCGGTCCCTATCCTCCGTGGGCGCAGGAGAATCGATGGAGGCTGCCCCCAGTACGAGAGGACCGGGGTGGACGCACCTCCGGTGAACCGGTTGTCGACCAACGGCACGGCCGGGTAGCCGCGTGCGGCGCGGATAACCGCTGAAGGCATCTAAGCGGGAAGCCGTTCCAGGGATTAGTTCTCCTTCCGGTAAGGGCCCAGGTAGACTACCTGGTCGATAGACGGCAGGTGCAAGGCTGGCGACAGCCTCAGCCGAGCCGCACTAATCGCCCGAGCTCTTCCGGAACCGCACCTCGCGGCCCGCGGGACATGCGCTCGAAAGCGCGGTCCGGGCACGAGGATGCCCCCGAGTCAGACCTTTCCTATGCGCCATGCGGCCCCCAGGGCACGTGAGTAGACACCGGACACCGTAACGGTGGGCGCCGCCCACCGGTCAGCGGCCAGAGCATGGGGGGCACGCCCGGTCCCGTTCCGAACCCGGAAGCTAAGCCCCATCGCGCCGAGAGTACTGCGGGGCCAGCCCGTGGGAGGCCAGGGCGCCGCTGACCGGTGGACGGCACCGAGCCGTCTGATGACTTGAAGAAGGGGGAGGTCTCGCGGCCTCCCCCTTTTTTGTATCTCGGGCAATTTGTCTCACATAGTAGCTGTGTTTTATAACCCTCGTTTGTCGCATCTTCTGCGAACGGGCTACAATAACTTAGTCTGTGCGATATGGAGGTGAACATGGCTGAAGCTGGTATCGGCGTTGATATCGTCGAGATTTCCCGCATGAAATCAATTCTTGAAAAGACGCCGTCGTTTGCTCGGCGTGTGTTTACCGAAGAAGAGCGTGCGTATTGCGATGCATCATCGCGTCCCGCTGCTCACTATGCGAGCCGCTTTGCTTCGCGCGAGGCGGTGCTTAAAGCTCTCGGCACGGGTTTTAGTCAAGGCGTGGGTCGCAAGGATGTTTCGGTAACGCGTGATAAACTCGGCAAACCGAAGGCGCTGCTTTCGGGCCGTGCTCTCGAGATCGCTCAAGAACTGGGCGTTGTTGAGGTCGCTCTTTCCATTACGCTTACGGGAGACTTGGCCGTTGCGAATGCCATCGCGATTACCGAAGATGCTCGGCCTAAGCCAAAAGATGAAAAGGTGAGCACCAAGAAACGCGTTGCGCAGACATTTAAAGAGGCTCGCTCTGTATTAGATGAGCTCGAGCAGCTGCAGAATTCAGCATTGACGGAGCACCTGGGCGATGCTTCGCAAGATACGCTAGGAGCATAGATGAAACCGGTTTTGAGTACCGAAGAAGTCGTTCGTCTCGAGGATATCATCGAACGCGAAGGGACTTCGAAGGCCGAGCTTATGGAGCTAGCGGGTGAGTTTGCCGCTAACGAGGTCTTGAAGCTCAATCCCGATCGGGTTCTCGTTTTGGTCGGTTTTGGTAATAATGGCGGCGACGGTTGGGTTGCCGCCGATATCCTGAGCCACAAGGGTGTGGACGTGGATATCGTTTCTCCGGTTGAGCCGGATGAGATTCCTGCTGCTCTGGCACGTCATGTTGCTCGTCGAACTGCCGGCCGCGATGTGCACGTTTGCGTCGGTCCCTCGCGTGACGAACTCGAGGTTTTGATCGATAAGGCCGATGTTGTTGTCGATGCCATTTTTGGTACCGGTTTCCACGGGAATCTGCGTGCGCCGTTCTCCATTTGGATTCCTACGGTCAATGAATGCGCCGATTGTGTCGTATCCATTGATGTCCCCTCGGGCCTGAATGCCGAGACGGGCGTTGTTGATGACGACTGCATTCGTGCCGAGCGCACGGTGACGATGATTGCGCCCAAGATTGGTCTGTATAGCGCTGATGGTCCTGAGTATGCTGGCGATTTGATCTGCGGCAATCTTTACGACCGTCTTGACGAGGTCATCGATGATGTCGACCACGCCGCCGAGATTGTCGAGCCCGGTGACTTAGTTGATTACTTTGCTCCGCTACCATCGAATATCGATAAGTATTCCCGTGGCTCTGTGCTTATTGTCGCCGGATCTGCGCAATATCCTGGTGCTGCCATTATGGCGGCCAAGTCTGCAGCTCGCGCGGGTGCTGGTTACGTGGCAGTCGCGGCTCCTGACGCCTGCGCCAATCTCATTCGCATGGCACTTCCTTCGATTCCGGTCTTTGCTATTCCGTCTGATTCCCGCGGCTCCTTTGGCGCCGCTGCGCGCATGACGGTGTGCGAGATCGCAAAGAAGTACAGCTGCGTGCTGTGCGGTCCCGGTATGACGACGTCTGCCGGCGCTATGCAGGTGGTTTCGGGCTTGCTCGAGCTTGATGTACCGCTAATTTTGGACGCCGATGCACTCAACTGCCTTGCTAAGATTGCCATTGACGGTATTGATAGTAACCCCGAGATGTATCGCCGCGAGCAGCCGTTGGTTATGACGCCGCACTATCGTGAGCTTTCGCGTCTGGTTGCCGGTGACGAGGTGAACGACCTTGGTACCGCGATTGCGGCCGCGCAGAAGGTTGTTTGGGCTGCAGGCTCCGACAATCTGGTGGTCATTGCCAAGGGGCCGACGACGGCTATCTGTGGTGTTGAGCGCGTGCTGCTGCCACTCTCGGGTCCGGCTTCTCTGGCAACTGCCGGTTCGGGTGATGTTCTGGCGGGTATTTTGGCCGGCACGCTTGCCACCATGCGCGACGAGATGGATCGTTGGGAGTTGCTGTATTCGTACGCCGTCGCACTTCACAGCTACGCCGGTTTTGCCGCGGCGACGGAGTATGGTGAGAAGAGCGTTATCGCAACCGATCTTATCGACTTGATCGGTCCTGCCATGGAGCTGGCGGCAAAGGATGCGCTCGAAGATCTGGGAATCATGGACGAAGGGTCGGATGACTAATCATGAATAAAGCCGATTTGACGCGCTGGTCCTGGGTCGAGATCGACCGCGGGGCGCTCCGTCGCAACACGAGGGCCTATAAGAACTTGCTGAATCCACGTCAGCGCCTGTGCTGCGTGGTCAAGGCCGATGCTTATGGTCATGGAGCTGTTGAGTGCGCCAAGATCATGTATTCGGCCGGTGCCGACATGTTTGCCGTGGCGACGGTTAACGAGGGCGTTGAGCTCCGACAGGGCGGGATTACGAAACCCATCCTCATCCTAAGCGAGCCGCCTATCGAGGCCATTCCGACGTTGCTCGAGTTTGATATCATGCCCTCGGTCTATACGTCTGACTTTGCTCTTGCGTATGGAGAATGTGCCGTCGCGGCGGGCAAAGTGGGCAAGTACCATCTTGCCATCGAGACGGGCATGAATCGTATCGGCGTTCACTACACGCAGGTGCTCGACTTTGTCCGCGGTATAAATTTCCATCGCGGTATTCAGTGCGACGGCGTATTTACGCACTTCGCCACGGCCGATGAACCTTCGGGCTGGGACTACAAGCTGCAGTGCCAGCGTTTTACCGAGGCCGTTCAGGCCATTAAGGACGCAGGTTTTGAATGCGGTATCGTGCATTGTGCCAATACGCCATCCTCGATGCTCGATTCTTCAATGCACTTTGACATGATTCGTGCCGGCATCGGTTTGTATGGTCTGCAGCCATGTGAGCTGAGTGGTCGCGTGATGCAGCTTGATCCCGTCATGAGCGTCCACGCGCGTGTGACGCGCGTGGCACACCCTGCGATGGGCGAGGGCGTGGGCTACGGCTTTACCTACCGCGTACCGCACACGCGCGTTCAGATCTGCACCCTTCCGATCGGTTATGCCGATGGCCTTTCGCGTACGCTTTCCAATCGTATGGACGTGCTGTATCGCGGCGAGCGTGTGCGTCAGGTGGGCAATATCTGCATGGACCAGTTTATGGTCGCCATTCAGTCCAACCCGGCGCATGAGATTCCCGAGGCCGAGTATGGTGACGAGATGATCATTGTCGGCCGCGATGGAGATGCCGAGATTACCATGGACGAGATGGCGCGCCTACGCGGCACGATTAACTACGAGGTCGCTTGCGGCTTTGGTATGCGTCTCGACAAGGTTTACGTGTAGGAGTCGCTATGGGCGTCATGCACATTCCCGGCCATAGCCATCAGGCGCCGCGTGAGGTCGCACTCGAGGAGATCGAGGCCGTTCTGGGCGATTGTCACCTTTGCCAGCTTTACCAGTCGCGCCACAACATCGTGTTTGGCGTGGGAAACCCCCGCGCTCGCGTGATGTTTATTGGCGAGGCGCCGGGCCGTAATGAGGATTTGCAGGGCGAGCCCTTTGTGGGGGCGGCAGGCGAGGACCTCAACGGCATTTTGTCGCTGGCGGGGCTCAAACGCGAAGACGTCTACATTGCCAACGTGCTTAAGTGCCGCCCGCCGGGAAACCGCAATCCGCGTCCCGAGGAAGTGCTGGCTTGCTCGCCGTTTTTGCGCGAGCAGATTCGAAGCATCTGGCCCGATATCATCGTGACGCTCGGCAACCCCGCAACGCACTTTGTGCTCAAGACCGAGATCGGCATTACCAAGCTGCGCGGCAGGTTCCATCAGATGGGGCACTTTGTGGTGATGCCCACTTTCCATCCGGCAGCAGCGCTACGCAATCCAGCGTGGCAGGAGCTGCTGGAGGAAGACTTTAAGATGCTGGGCGACTATCTGGGGCGACATCCCGCGCCAGAGGACGCCTCGGAATAATAAGGAGCATATATGTCCCTGGAGCGCCTGGGGGTAGGTACTTACAAAACGACTTGCGCTGCCGATACGGAGTACTTTGGCGAGCTAATTGCACCGTGCCTTGAGGACGGAGATGTGCTCATCCTGACCGGTGGCCTGGGAGTGGGCAAAACTCACTTTACCAAGGGCGTCTCGCGCGGGCTGGGCGATGGGCATATGGTTACGAGTCCTACGTTTGCGCTCATGGCCGTTCACGATCAAGGTCGTATTCCGCTGTTTCACTTTGATCTATACCGCCTGGAGCATGCCTACGAGCTCGAGGATACGGGCATTTTCGATGTGCTGGGCTATGAGGGTGCTTGCCTGCTGGAATGGGGCGAACAATTCCAGGACGAGCTGACGGATGAGTATCTTTCGGTGACGCTCAGGCGTGATGAGGGCGACAGCGATGTGCGAACGATAACGCTCGAGGCGCACGGTGACCGCGCAATGGAGCTTTCCCATTTGATTGATAAGGCTGTACAAGATGAGCTTGCATAACGACAACGCGCTGGTGGTGGCGCTCGATACCTCGACCGACATGCTTGCCTGCGCGGCAAGCTGGATTGATGGGCAGACGGGTGAGACGAAGCTCGTGAGTGGCGACCACATGTGTCGCCGTCACGCCAACGTTGAGCTCGTGAATACCGTTGATGGCGTGCTGGCTCAAGCCGGTCTGGATCGCAGCGATGTTGGTTGCTATGTGGTCGGCCGCGGCCCGGGGTCCTTTACGGGTGTGCGCATCGGCATCTCCACTGCCAAGGGCCTCGCGCGTGGTGCCAATGTTCCGCTGCTGGGCGTGTCGACGCTCGACGCTTGCGCTTGGACGGCGTGGAAGGCTGGCGTGCGCGGCAAGCTTGGTATCTTGGCCGATGCTATGCGCGGTGAGGTATATCCGGCGCTGTATATGCTGGTCGATGAGGGTCCCGAGCGTCAATTTGAGCGCGAACACGTGGTCAAGGCCGCCGTGGCGCTCGATGAGTGGCGCCAAGCAGCGGACTGGGGCCAGGTTCAGCTGACCGGTGACGGTCTCGTGCGCTATGGCAAGCTGCTGGATGAGGACGAGGCCGCCCGCTGCGTGGAGCGCGACCTGTGGTGGCCTTCGGGCGAGGGCTTGCTGCTCGCGCACGCTGCGGGTGACGGCGATCCGGCCCGCGTCCTGCCGATTTACACGCGCCTTTCGGATGCCGAGGAAAACGAGCGCAAGCGTCTTGGTCTTGCCGAGAGTGCGCAGAGCGAAATTACGGGTGTTGCCGATGAGCTCGCCGGTCGTCATCTGCAGTTCCGTCCCATGGGCGCGGCGGATGCCGAGGGCGCGAGCGCGCTGGAGGCTGCCTGCTTTGAAGGTGCCGGACACGAGGCATGGACGCCGGGCATGTTCCTGTCCGAACTGGGCGAGGACGTCGCTGCGCCGCGTAGTTGGTGGGTGGCACACGACGACGGCAAGCTGCTGGGCCTTGCCGGCGGTATGGTCGTGGACGGTGATGTGCAGATTCTGGATGTCGCCGTCGACCCGGCACATCGCCGTGAGGGCATTGCCCGCAAGCTGCTGTCGCACGTGAGCTATGATGCCCAGATGCTCGGCTGCACCACGGCTTCGCTCGAGGTCGAGGACGGTAACGAGGGAGCGATCGCGCTTTATAACGCTCTGGGCTTTACCGAGGCTGGCCGTCGCCGCGGCTACTATGGTGCCGGCAAGGACGCCATCGTCATGACGGCTCCGCTGCCCCTGGTGCTTCCGGTCGACAATGCTTCGCCCGAGCCGACGGCGGCAGAGCAGCGCGTATGGCCGCTGCCTGCGCCTTGGCGCTCCGAGGGGGAGCGTGCCGAAATTGAGCGCCGCCGCCTAGTGCTTGCCATCGAGAGTTCCTGCGACGAGACGGCGGTGGCGATTATCGATGCGGATGGCAATATGCTGGCCAACCAGGTGTCGACGCAGATCGATTTCCATGCCCGTTTTGGCGGCGTGGTGCCCGAGATCGCCTCGCGCAAGCACGTTGAGGTCATCGTGAGCGTCGTGGACGCGGCGCTCGAGGACGCCGCAGCGTCGCTGGGCCTTACGGGCGGAGCCATTGCGCCAAGTGAGCTTGCCGCTGTGGGCGTGACGCAAGGTCCTGGCCTGGTGGGTGCCCTGGTGGTGGGTGTCGCCTTTGCCAAGGGCTTTGCGTATGCTGCCGGCAAACCGCTGGTGTGCGTCAATCATCTGGAGGGCCACCTGTTTGCCAACCTGTTGGCGCAGCCCGACCTCAAGCCCCCGTTTATCTTTACGCTCGTTTCGGGCGGGCACACCATGCTCGTGCACGTAAAGGCATGGGGCGACTATGAAGTGCTTGGCGAGACGCTCGACGACGCCGTGGGCGAAGCCTTCGACAAGGTGGCAAAGGCACTGGGTCTTGGCTATCCCGGAGGCCCTATCATCTCCAAGCTTGCCGAGACGGGCAACCCCCGCGCGATCGATTTTCCTCGCGCGCTTAACAGCAGGGGAGACTATCGTTTCTCGCTTTCGGGTCTTAAAACGGCCGTGACGCTCTACATTGAACAGGAGACCAAGGCCGGGCGCACGATTCACCTGCCCGACCTAGCGGCCTCGTTTGAGGCGGCGGTCTTTGACGTGCAGTACAAGAAGGCCAAAAACGCCCTGCACGCCACCGGGTGCAAGGAGTATTGCATCGGCGGTGGTGTCTCGGCTAATCCGCATCTGCGCGAGATGATGATCAAGAAGCTCGGGCGTCAGGGGATCCGCGTAACGGTGCCACCGCTTTCGGCGTTCACCGACAACGCCGCCATGATCGCAGAGGTTGCCCGCCGTAAATTCGACCGAGGAGAAATCTCGCCGTTCGACGTCGACGCCGATCCAAACATGACGCTGTAGCTGGTACGGCGCGGTCCCCGGACGGAGGGGCCG
>URZJ01000080.1 GCA_900552395.1 uncultured Collinsella sp.
CCGTCGCGGCAAGTTGCTGGGCGAGCCTAAGCCGGAGGCCAAGCTTCCGGGCGGCGTGGTGCAGCCCTCGCTGCCGTTTGGCGATCCGGAACCCTCGCCCGAGCCTGCAAGCGAGCAGGAGACGCCGGCCGCCGAGCAGGCTGCTGCCGCCGAGACCGTCGCGCCCGCGCCCGAGGCCGCGCCCGCAGCCACCGAGGCCGCATCGGAGCCCAATGACCACCTGGCCGCCATGATGCGCCGCAGCGCCCGCCGCGAGGAGGCCTACGTGCCTACCTCTCAGCTCCGTCGCTTTACCCTGCCCGATTCGGCGCCTATCATGCGCCGCGTCATGGGCTTCCTGTCCGATCAGGCCCGCACGCTCATCCATGCCGGCGTGTCGCGCGACCGCATCTGCATCGATCCCGGCCCGGGCTTTGGCAAGACGGCCAACGAGGATATCGTCATCCAGCGCGAGACCGCAAAGATGGCGTCGCTGGGCTATCCGCTCATGTGCGCCGTGTCGCGCAAGCGTTTTGTGGGCGCCGTTTCGGGCGTGACCGAGGCCGCCGCGCGCGATGCCGCTACGTTTGGCGTGTGCCTGGGCGCCATCCAGGCCGGCGCCAACATCGTGCGCGTGCACGACGTTGCGGGCTTTGCGCAGTTCCTGAACGGTTACTGGGCCGTTGCCAAGCCGCAGCCGCGCCGCGCGTTTGTGGCCGTGGGTTCCAACCTGGGGCATCGCTGCGACAACATCCGCGCTGCGCGCGACATGATTGCCGAGATCCCGCTCACCTGCGTGTCCAACTGCTCGCGCATCTACGAGAGCGAGCCGGCTTACGAGACGCGCCAGGACGCGTTTGCCAACGCCGTCATCGAGATCAAGACCGAGCTGGCTCCGCTGGTGCTGCTTGACGAGCTCATGAAGATCGAGGCCGAGCTGGGCCGCGACCGTTCCAAGAAGGCCAAGGCAAACGGCCCGCGCACCATCGACTTGGACCTGCTGTGGATGGACGGCGAGACCCACGGCGGCAAAAAGCTGCGCCTGCCGCATCCGCTGATCGGCGAGCGCGACTTTGTGCTGGTGCCGCTCGAGGACCTGATGCACGACCCGGCGCGGTTCTTCCGCTACAACGGTGTCGAGGTCAAGGAGCTCGAGGACCGCGTGGGCCATATCGTGGGCGAATTGGGGCGTATGTAGATGATCGAGATGAATGCTGTTGTCGCCGGCACCGAGCTCGACGCGGCGCGCGACGCGGGCCGCGAGGGCGTGTCCGCGGGCTGGTGCGCGTGGAGCGCGGGCGATGCTTCGCTGACGTTTTCGCTGGTTGTGCGCCCCGATGTGAACATGCATGCCTTCCACGGCCTGCCGTTTGTGGCCGCGATGGGCATGATGGACGCGCTCGTGGGCACGGCATCGACGCCGGGGTTGGGCCTTGCCGGTAAGGTGGGTATCCAGTGGCCGAGCGACATCGTGTGCGGCGCGCCCGCGTTTGAGACGTCGTTCGCGCGCGTTACCGTGAACGGCGGTGCCGGTGCCGCGGGCATGTTTGCCGCGGTGACGGTTGATATTGAGCGTTCGGCGTTGAACGAGCTTGGTGTGGATGTGGCTGACGAAGTGCTGGTCGAGGAGTTGGCCGCCGCCGTGCTGGCCCGCGTGGACGCCTGGGCGGTTGTTGCCAACACGCCGCAAGGCGCTGCCGGGCCGCTGGCTCCCGTGCTGGGCGAGTACTTCGACATGGTGCCGCTGCTGGGCCGTCAGGTCGCGGCGGTGTCGCCCAACGGCCTGCCGCTCGCGGTCGGCGTGTTTGCGGGTCTGGACATCTGGGGTCGCGCAACCATTAAGACCGACGCCGGCGAGCAAGAGTTTCCGCCCGAGGCCGTACGGATTCGCGGACTGTAACGCGAGGCGCCCGCGCTCAAAGATAACGATGACAACGAAGCCCTCTTCGGCCTGTGCCGGGGAGGGTTCCGCCTATCTGGGGAATGGGTTGCCAGTGCCCTATTCCTCAAAATTGAAAAATTTTCGTTTTTGAGGAATAGGAAACATGCACGATATCGCTGTGCTGGGTGTATTCGAGGAGCTGCTATTCCTCATAATTGAAAATAATTCAGTTTTGAGGAATAGGCTTGGCGAACGTTTGCGGGGGCTGTGGCATCGGGCATGCTCGACTTAAGCCCCTGCCTTACCCCAGCTCCTGCATGCGGCGGTAGATTTCGCAGATGCCCTTAATGGTAAGTTGTCCGTCGATCACATCGAAGGCGTCGGTCGAATCGGCGACGATGCCGGCGAGGCCGCCCGTGGCGATAACGGTGGCATCGTCGCGGCCCAGCTCGCGCTTCATGCGCGCGACCAGGCCCTCGGCCATGGCGGCGGCGCCCACGACGGCGCCAACTTTGATGCACTCTTCTGTATCGCGGCCGATGGCATGCTCGGGCGCCTCGAGCGGAACGCTGGCGAGTTTGGCGGCACGGGCGGCGAGCGCATCCATGGAGATGCGGATGCCCGGTGCGATTGCTCCGCCAATGTAATAGCCGTTCTCGTCGATAACGTCGATATTGGTCGCGGTGCCAAAGTCCACCACGATTGCCGGCGCGCCGTAGAAGGTCTCGGCGGCAACGGCGTTGGCGACGCGGTCGGCGCCCACGGCCTGGGGGTTCGCCGCCCGCAGTTTGGTCACGGCCGCCGTCTGCGGTCCAATGACGATGGCGTCCGCCGCGATGCGGTCGGCCACGGCGTGCCACTCGCGCGAGAGCTGCGGCACCACGCCGGCAAAGGCGACCGCGTCGACCGCGTCGAGTGAGAGGTCGTACATCTTAAAGAAGCCCATCAGGCGCACATGGATCTCGTCGGCGGTGTAGGAGCGGTCGGTGGGCATGCGCCACGACTGCACCAGCTCGTCTCCGTCAAACAGGCCCATGGCCGTCTGCGTGTTTCCCATATCGATAGCGAGCAGCATGTCTACTCCAGGTGTCGGCGTAAAAGGACGCGCACCATTGTATACGTGCCGTCGGCGACAGGCTGCGATTCGCTTACGGTGATATGGGCTGAGGGGTTTAAATATGAAGGAATTATGCTCTACGAGATTTTCCTTGCCGCTTACCGAACTCCCGCGTAATATTCTTTCTTGCGCACATGAGGCGCCCAGACATTGCGGGGTGGAGCAGTCTGGTAGCTCGCCGGGCTCATAACCCGGAGGTCGTAGGTTCAAATCCTGCCCCCGCGACCAAGAACTTGCAGCTCGTCGGCCTAGCCGGCGAGCTTTTTTGTTATTCCGGGACCGTGTTTTCGGTCCAATTCTCGGCCTCCCAAACAAAATCTCGATCTGTAACATCTAGACCCGATTTGGGCGGCTGGGTGTTACAGATCGAGATAAACCGGCGGCCAGGCTCCGTTTGTCTCGATCTGTAACAGGTAGAGGTTAAAAGTGGGCCTAGATGTTACAGATTGAGATTGTTGAGGATGGGCCGAGGGGAATGTCTCGATCTGTAACACCTGGGGTCGTTTTTGGCCGATAGATGTTACAGATCTAGATTGTTGAGGATGGGTTGAGAGAAATGTCTCAATCTGTAACATCTAGGGTCATTTTTGGTCTGTAGGTGTTACAGATCGAGATTTTCCGACGGAACGCTTCCGTTTGTCTTGATCTATAACAGGTAGACCCCGGTTTTGCTGAGTAACTGTTACAGATTGAGACAAACCGACGGGTCGCCCCGCCCCATCCACCTGCCGCCACCTGCTATCCGCCGATTTCCGTTGCGCCCCTGTGGCTCCATGCCATATCCTCTAGACAACTACGCGGCATCATCGCCGCCGCGCCTACAAGAGAGGAATGTCCATGACCACACCTGCGTCCAAGCTGCTTCAACCCATTACGGTTGGCCCCCTTGAGCTCAAAAACCGCATTATGTTCCCGCCGCTGACCACCGGCTACGAGGAGCGCGACGGTTCCATTGGCGAGCGCAGCCTGGCCTTTTACGAGCGTCTGGCCCGTGGCGGCGTGAGCTACATCGTCATCGGCGCTCCCGTCATGACCGCGAGCCCCACGCCCAAGCTGGCGACCGACGCCCAGATCCCCACGTTTAAGGCACTGGCCGACGCCGTCCACAAGCACGGTGCCAAGGTCGCGCTGCAGCTGTTCCACCCCGAGTACGACGTGCCCGGTGTCGGCCGCATGGTCATGGGCTCCATGGCTGCCGCCAAGGCCGCGCAGGAGGCCAAGGCCGCCGGCGACGAGGAGACCTTCGCCGCCAAGATGGCCGAGTCCAACGAGATCCGCAAGCAGGCCTACGCCAAACTGCACCACGACATGCAGCACTTTGTGAACGAGGCCACCGTGGAGCAACTCACCCAGATCAAGGAGGCCATCGCCGCCTCGGCCGCCCGCGCGCAACAGGCTGGCATCGACGCCATCGAGGTCCACGGCGACCGTCTGGTGGGTTCGCTGTGCTCCGCCATCCTCAACAAGCGCACGGACGAGTATGGCGGCTCGTTCGAGAACCGCGTCCGTTATGCGCTGGAGGTCGTCGCCGCCATTAAGGAAGCCGCGCCGGAGCTGATGGTGGAGTACAAGCTCCCCGTGATCATGGAGAACCCCGACGGCACGCCGCGCGGCAAGGGCGGCCTGCAGCCCGACGAGGCCTGCGAGTTTGCCAAACTGCTCGAGGGTGCGGGCATCGATATGATCCAAGTTGCACAGGCCAACCACACCGGCAACATGGGCGACACCATTCCGCCCATGGGCGCCATGCCCTACAACTGGACGCTGCCCGTGGCCGAGCGCGTCAAGGCCCTGGTCTCCGTGCCGGTGGCAACCGTCGGCCGCGTTGTCTCGGTCGAGGCGGGCGAGAAGATCCTGGAAGACGGTTCGGCCGACATCGTCGCGTACGGCCGCTCGCTCATGTGCGACCCCGACATTGCGCTCAAGGCCGCCACGGGTGAGCCCATCCGCGAGTGCCTCAACTGCAACAAGGGCTGCGTCGATGCGATCCAAAACCGCCAGTACATCTCGTGCGTGCTCAATGCCGAGAACGGCGACGAGGCGACCGTCGCCATTAAGCCGGGCGAGGGTGACAAGAAGATCGCCGTGGTGGGCGGCGGTATTGCCGGCTTGGAGGCCGCGCGTGTGGCGGCCAAGCGCGGCCACGACGTGACCGTCTACGAGGCGAGCGACCATCTGGGCGGCCAGATTGTGCTGGCGGCTGCGCCTCCGCGCAAGGACGAGATCATGCGCTCGGTCGAGTACTACGAGAAGATTCTGCCCGGCCTGGGCGTGAAGGTTGAGCTCAACCACACCGCTAGCCCCGCGGACCTCAACGCCGCCGACGCCGCGATTGTGGCCGTGGGCGCGCACGACGTGGTCATTCCCGTGCCCGGTGCCGATTCGGAGAAGGTCGTCTCGAGCTGGGATGTGCTGGCCGGCAAGGCGGAGCTCAGCGGTCGCGTTGCCGTTATCGGCGGCGGCCTGGTGGGCACCGAGACTGCCGAGTACCTGCTGCAGCACGGCTGCGAGGTGGCGATCGTCGAGATGCTCGACAAGATTGCCGCAGGCGAGTCCGAGACCATCCTGCCGCTGATTATGAGCGACTTTGCCGAGCATGGCGTTGAGCAGCATGTTAAGACCCGTCTGACTGCCATTACCGATGAGGGCGTGGAGGCCGTTCGCACCACCGAGGACGGCGCCGAGGAGCCGGTGAAGATCGCCTGCGATTACGTGGTGATGGCCGTGGGCTCCAAGGCCAACGCGTTTGACCTGGACGGCGTGACGGTGCCCGTGACCTGCGTGGGCGACTGCTCGGGCGAGCGCACCGCCGACATCGCGAGCGCCATTCGCACGGCGTATCACGCGGCCAACGAGCTCTAAGCAAGAAAGCTATCGCGTATTGAGTGGGCGGGGAGTGCCGTATCGGTGCTCCCCGCCTTTTTGCCAATAGAGTATCCCTGACCAGCTGGTTCAGAAAATCCGAATCTTGAGCACCTGAAAATCCGAATTATATGAACACGAAAATCCGAATCGCAACCACCCGAAAATCCGAATTTGCTACAGTGGAATAGAAGAATCAGAAAGCAGGACCTGTAAATCTGCGGGGGTGGCTCATGGCGGGCGAGAGGCTACATCGGGACGGATACATCCCACGTATCGTGGATGCGCAAATCGAGCGCTACCTTCGTGTCTTTGGCGCGGTCGAGATTGCAGGCACCAAGTGGTGCGGCAAGACGTGGGCCGCGCTCGAGCACGGGGCGTCCGTCTCGTATGTCGACGAGAATCTCGACCTCGCGCGTGCCGACCCGGCGATGATGTTGCTGGGAGACCGTCCGCATATTATCGATGAGTGGCAGCGCGTTCCCCAAATTTGGGACTACGTTAGACACGAGGTTGACCGCACCCGGGGCACGCGCGGCGCCTATATCCTCACGGGTTCCGCCACGCCTGCGTTTGGCTCAAAGGCGGAGGCGCCCGCGCATAGTGGAGCCGGACGCATCGGCCGCGTCCGCATGCACCCCATGACGCTTGCCGAGACAGGTGAGTCCAACGGCAAGGTGAGCCTGGCGGGCTTGTTTGAGCATCGTTTTGAGCCCTGTCGGTGCAATGGCGATACACCGGGGCTTGTCGAAGCCGCCTGCCGCGGCGGCTGGCCCGAGGCGATCGATATGGTTTCGGCTGACGCTCAGCTCATCGCCCGCGAATATCTCAACACCACGTTTTCGAGCAGCTTCCCGGCGGTCGGTCTCGACCCCGATATTGCTCGTCGAGTCTCCGCATCGATCGCGCGCAATCTGGGACAGGCAGCCACGTATAAAACGATTCTTATGGATATGTTCGGTGCCGAGGAGGAACCCGCAGCGTTTGCCGATGAGACCAAGGTGCGCAGGTACCTGGATGCCCTCAAAGGCATGTTCATTCTCGAGGAGGTCCCCGGTTGGGTTCCCGCCGCGCGCGACAAACGACGCTTTACCGTCAAGCCCAAGCGCTATCTGGCAGATCCGAGCCTTGCTTGCGCCTTGCTAGGTATGTCCTTGCAGGCGCTGCTTGCCGACTGGCAGACATTTGGTCTGGTGTTTGAGAATTTGGTCATACGCGATCTTTCGGTCTACGCACGTTCGCTCGACCTGCTGGATAGCACGCCCGTGCGCTATTATCGCGACGATTCGGGCCTTGAATGCGATGCCATCGTGCAGCTAGCCGATGGACGGTGGGCCGCCTTTGAGATTAAGGTGAGCGAAGATAAGGCGAGCGCCGGCGTTGAGAGCCTCAAGCGCGTTCGCAAGAAGGTCTGTGGAAATCCTCGTTCACGCACACGCGAACCGGAGTTTATGGCCGTGATTGTGGGGGTGGGTGAGTACGCCCGCGAGGTCGAGGACGGTATCTACGTGATACCCGTGCGCGCGTTGGGGTGTTAAGGGGCAGCACGCCGTGTGTTCTCCGCCCGGCGCTACGGGTTGGTGCAAGGGGGGGCTAGGTTTGTGTGCACCATGTTGGTGCGAAGTAACCTGACCCCCTTGCACCAAGGATTTGACTTTTAAGACATCATTAAGGCTTGCGTTGTGGAGCGAACCGCAGGTC
>URZJ01000081.1 GCA_900552395.1 uncultured Collinsella sp.
AGCAGCACCAGATAGCCGCGCCCAATTTTACCCACGCACTCGCCGTCGACCGTCACGCCGGCGTTGAGTACGCGCTGCACCACCGCACGCACGGCTTACTCCTCGCCCGTCAGTTTGGCGGACAGATGCTCGAGCGCATGGAATCGATGGCTGATGGCGTTCTTCTCGTCCGCCGTCAGCTCGGCCATGGTCTTGCCCGGCGTGTCGACCGGCAGGAACAGTGGGTCGTAGCCAAAGCCATGATCGCCGCGGCCCTCGTGTGCGATAGCGCCCTCGCAGGCGCCCTCGCCATAAGTGACCAGGCCGTCCGTGTCGATAAGCGCGACGACGCTCATAAAACGCGCGGTGCGGTCCTCGTCGGCCACGCCCTCCAGATTCACGAGGAGCTTGGCGTTGTTGGCGGCATCGTCGCCGTGCACGCCCGCATAGCGTGCGCTGTACACGCCCGGCTCACCGTCCAGGGCATCAACGACCAGGCCCGAATCGTCGGCGATGGCCATAAGCCCCGTCTCCTCTACCGCGGCCTGCGCCTTGATGATGGCGTTCTCCAAAAACGTCGTGCCGTTTTCCTCGGGGTCCTCAAAATCACCCAGCTGACCCAACGCCACAAAGCGAACCTCGGGCATGACCTTGCCCAAAATGGCCTCGATCTCGGTGAGCTTATGGGCATTGCCCGTTGCCACGACGATGGTCGCCGCCGGGTCGAGGGTGTCGATATCGATCTTCTCTAGTGCCATGACTGGCTTCCTTGTCTCTATAGCAATGCCGCCCAAGGGAAACTGGCCTCGAGCCCTCTCCCCTCCCTGGCGACAGAAACCTTATACTTCGACGTTTTCCCAGATAAAACCTACCAAAATTAACATCCCTTTTTGGCAGGTTAGGCGAGGGCTTGGCGCTGAAGCTCGATGAGCTCGGCAACGCCCTTGTCGCCCAGGTCGAGTAGGGCGTTGAGACGCTTACGGTCGAAGGGCGCCTGCTCGCCGGTACCCTGAAGTTCGATCATCTCGCCGGTGTCGGTGGCGACGAGGTTCATGTCGACTTCGGCGTGGCTGTCCTCGGAATAATCGAGGTCAAGCAGCGTATTGCCGTCGACAACGCCCATAGAGATGGCAGCCACCTGGCCGGTAAGCGGGATGCGCTCGATCTTGCCTGCCTCGACCCACATGGCGAGGGCGTCGTGCAGCGCCACCCAGGCGCCGGTAATGCTCGCCGTACGCGTACCGCCATCGGCCTGGATCACGTCGCAGTCGACGGTGACGGTGTACTCGCCGAGCGCCTTCATGTTGACGACGGTACGCAGGCTGCGACCAATGAGGCGCTCGATCTCCATGGAGCGGCCTTTGCGGTTGGCGTGCTCGCGCTTGCAGCGCTTGCCGGTCGATGCCGGCAGCATGGCGTACTCCGCCGTTACCCAACCGGCCTTGGCGCCCTTGCGCCAGCCCGGCACGCCCTCCTCGATGGTGGCAGCGCACAGCACGCGCGTATCGCCAAACTCGGCCAGGCACGAACCGTGGGCGTGCTTCATAACGCCGCGAGTAAGCTTGATGGGGCGCAGCTCATCGGCGGCGCGGCCGTTGGCGCGGTTAACCTGCATGTACTCCATAGAAATATCCTTTCGGCAAAAGATGTGGCGAAGGCTTTGGCGGCTGCCTTACATCTATTTCAGCTCATCGATATCGATATGTTCGATGCTCTTGAGCGGCTGACCAAAGATAAAGCTGCCCGCCACCGCAAACTCGGCAATGTTATCGGCCGTCGTGGCAAAACGATGCTGCGGCTCGGCGGCGTCGCCCGCCAGCTGCTCGCGGCGCGTGAGGATATCGGTCAGCTCGCGCGTGGTCTCCTCGGCGGAACTTACGACGCGCACCCCAGGCCCCAGCGCATGCCGGATAGGTCCCACCAACAGCGGAAAATGCGTACAGCCGAGCACCACGGTATCGATACCGTGGTCGCGCAGCGGCTCAACCGTGGCACCCACCAGCGCACGCACGGCAGGCGTATCGAAGATGTCCTCGTTCTCGAGCCACTGTTCCTGCAGATGTGCACCCGAGGCGAGCTCGTGTTCGACAACCTCGACAAAGCTCGAGGCAGGACAACCGTATACATCGACGCCGGCATCTAGATCCTGAATGGCGCGCGTGTAGGCGCCCGAGCGAATGGTGAGGTTGGTGGCGAGCACGCCCACGCGACGCGAACGGGTGCTGTTGATTGCCGCACGGGCACCCGGCGCGATCACGCCGATCACGGGAACGTCGAGCACCTGCTGGGCCAGACGCAAGGCCGCAGCTGTCGCCGTGTTGCAGGCGATGACCATAATCTTGACGTCGTGCTTCGACAGCCAACGGCCCGCCTGCAACGCAAACGAGCGCACCTCATCCTCGGTGCGCGTGCCGTAGGGGCAGCGTTTGGTGTCGCCGAAGTAGTAGACGGACTCGTGCGGCAGCACCGTCGCGATGGCGCGCGCAACCGTCAGACCGCCCAAACCAGAATCGAACACGCCAATCGGGCGCGTGTCGCCTGTCGGATTCTCGATATCGGACATTACCTCACCAGTCTCTCTCGAAAAGACATGTCCAAGTGCGGCGACGCCGCGCTACGAACGCGCCGCGACCAGCAGCTCTGCCGTCGCCGCCCAACCGTCGACAATTTTGCCGCGCGTAACGAAAGCGTTCTCGCAAGCAGCCAGGAACTCGGGCGCGCCGGCGCTCGTCAGGCCATTCTCGACCAGGCAGAACGTGCCCACGTGATCGGCCATGTAGAAGTCGGACTCGGAATCGCCGAGCGCGAGCGTCTCCTCGCGCTCAATCCCCAGGTGCTCGCAGAAGCGCGCAATGGCGACGCCCTTGTTGAGGCCGGCGGGATTGATGTTGAAGGCGCGACCGTCCTCGACGCGATCGAGCTCAAGCGTCGTCGGCTTGGACAGGTGAGTCAGATGGCCGTTGCAAGCCCAGATCAGACCACAGCCGGCCTCGTCCAGGATGGCCTGGACCTCATTGTCGGGCACATCGCCGCGCATGCCGACGGTGACCTCACGGTATTTGTAGCCGGTCGACATGTCGTTGTGGTACTCGATCTTGTGCGGCCAGCGGGCAAGGATCTTTTCGCACACGCCGGTCTGCTCGATCACCTGGTGCGGAGTAAGACCGCAAGATGGGTCGTAGGGCATATCGCCGGTCAGATACTCCCAATCGTTGGCTTTGAGGTCGTACATGACCAGGCCACCCATCTCACCAATGTAGGAGTTGAGGCCGAGCACGCGCGCGTCCTCGTGGATCATGGTGCGGTTGCGGCCCGAGGTGGGAACCACCTGAATACCAGCGCGGGCAAGTGCCACGACGGCCTCGACGAGTTTGGTCGAGGGGTTACCGTCGTTGTCGCGCAGCACGCACGAGCCGGGCGCGAGCATCGTGGCATCCAGGTCGGTAAAGACGTACTTGACCTTGGCCAAGCGCTCGCGCATCTCGCCCGAAAGCTCGGCAACGGTCGGCAGGGTGTTGTGGGACATGGTTACTCCGTTTACGTAGAAGGGTTTGGACTTGGACGGCATGTTTTGATTGAGGGAACACGCTTATGGCGACAGCGCACTCAGGGCGCCGCCGCCATCATGGTTCATTAGTCAAACTGGGCAACATCGATCAGGCGATTGGCCAACGAAAGGTCGCTCTCGATGGGCACGAACTCGTCGCCCACGTGCATGAGTTCCTCGTCACCCTTTGCCAGCAGCAAGACAATGGTGGGAGCATCGGGGTTGACGTACTCCTCGCGCGCCGCCTTGAACGCCGCATGCACAGCGGCTTCGCGGTCGAGGATGATCTTGTTCGGCGTATCGTCGGGAACATGTTTGGCAAGCTCGCGACAGACCTTCATGGGATCCTCGTGAGCCGGGTCCTCGTTGGTAAAGATCATCAGGTCGGAATATGGTGCGGCCTCGCGCGGAAGCTGCTCGCGGCGCTCCTGCGCCTTGCCGCCGGCAGCGCCAAACACTGCAATGACTGGACTAGTGGGAAACGCGCGCTTGACCGACGAGAAAAGCGACCGGAACGAAAGCTGGTTGTGAGCGTAGTCAACGACGCAGATCACGCGGCCGTCCTTCGACTCCACGACCTCCATACGGCCCGGCACACGCAGTTTGGAGAGGCCCTTCTTGATGGCATCGATTCCGATGCCAATCTCGCGCGCAGCGGCGATAGCGACCAGCGCGTTTTCCACGTTAAAGTCGCCCGCGATGCCCAGCAGGACCTTCTCCCCCGCCTCGGACTCGTCGGCACACAGGCCATGCAGGTTAAACTCGATGTTAAAGCCGACCATGCGCACATCGCTCGCCCACAGGCTTGCCTCGGGATGCTCGACGCCAACGGTCACCAAGCGCTCGGCCGTCGACGCTGCCTCCAACACACGGTCAACCTCTTCGGTGCCCAGGTTCACCACGGCGGTCTTTGCCTGGTCAAAGATCCTGAGTTTGCTCTCAAAATAATCCTCAAACGTGGGGTGTTCGATCGGCGAGATGTGGTCACGCCCGATGTTGAGGAAGCACGCCACGTCAAACGGCAGATTCTCGACGCGTTGGTACTTGAGCGCCTGGCTCGAGACCTCCATGACCATGGACTGGCGACCGGACTCACGGCAGTTGGCGATATGGCGCCAGACCTCGGGGGCCTCTGGCGTGGTATTGGTGCTCTCGTAGCACTCGATACCATCGTCGGTACTCACCGAGCCGATCATGCCGCAGGACTCGCCCGCCGCTTTGATAATCGACTGGAGCATAAAAGCGGCCGTGGTCTTTCCCTTGGTACCGGTGATGCCCACGATCTTGACGTCGTGGTCGGGACGGTCGTAGACCTCCGGCGGCAACAGGGCCATGGCCGTGCGAACGCTATCAACAACCAGCATCGCAGCACCGCTCTCCTGCGCCAGCGGCTCCAGAGACTCGACCAGCGACTCTTCGCACACAAATGCGACGGCGCCCGCATCGAGCGCCATGCTCAAAAACGCGGGCTTAAAGGCAGCGCCTTTGCAAAAGAACACGTCACCTGCCGAGACCGCGCGCGAATCAAACGAGCAGCCGGTCACGGCACGCTCGTCAACCTGCTCTGATGCGCGCAGCTCACCGCACACATCGAGAAGCTTGGCAAGCGTATCGACCGTGGTCACGGTCGCGGAATCCGAATGGTGCATCTTTCACCTTTCTCAGCCATTTGGCAGGGACGGTTTTCATAGTAACTGAAACGTGCTCGCGCAAAAACGGCTCCCGGAGGAGCCGTTACGCGCAGGCATTCGAAAGCCGAGGCTAGGCAGCCTGAACAGAAGGCTGGCCCTCGTCGATAAAGAAGCGCTTGTACCACACCAAGAACACGAGCGGCGTATAGATCTTGCGCTGGAAATCGCCCTTGCCCGCAAAGTGTAAGTCGAGCAGATGCATGAGCTCGTCGGTGTCGAAAAACTCGCTTGCCCACGGCGCGGTGAAGTACTCCTTGACGTAGTCGTACCACTTTTGCTCGCGCAGCCAGTAGACGATCGGCACCGGGAAGCCCACCTTGGGACGGGTAGCCCACTCGTCGGGCAGTGACTTGTTGGCAGCGTGGCGGAGCACCTGTTTGTTACCGTTCTCGTTGATGCGATAGCGATCGGGAATGTGCTCGGCAAACTCCATGACTTTGCGGTCCAGGAAGGGCACGCGCAGCTCCAGGGAGTGCGCCATGCACATCTTGTCGGCCTTGAGCAGAATGTCGCCCGGGAGCCACATGTTCATGTCCAGGTACTGCTTCTTGACCAGCTCGGGCTGGCCCTTCACACGCGCATAGATGGGAGCGGCAAGTTCGAAGGCGCCGTCGCCGGTGTTGTACTCGGGCTTGAGTACGCCGTCGACCTCGCGCTCAGGCCATACCAAGGCCTGGCCCAGGAACGACTTCTCGGGAATCTCGGCACCCTTGACCAGGAAGTTATGTCCCTTGAAGTACGGCATATGCAGCGCCAGGTTACCGAGCGCGCGGCGAATGGGCAACGGCACCATCTTTTTGTACTTGCGCACCGGAACCGTGTCCTCGTAGTAGGCGTAGCCGCCAAAGAGCTCGTCGGCGCCTTCGCCCGAAAGCACGACGGTAACATCCTTGCGCGCCATCTCGGCCAAGAACCACAGCGGCACAGACGACAGGTTGGACTGCGGCTCGTCCATGTGATACTGAATGTCCTCGAGTGCGCCAAAGAACTCGTCGGCGGTGATCATCTTGCGGACATTCTCGACGCCGAGCTTGTCGGATAGCTCCTTGGCGTAGTTAGTCTCGTTGAAATTCTTGTAGTCAAAGCCCACCGAGAAGGTCTTGTCGGGCATAAGACAAGCGGCGATGTAGCTGGAGTCCACGCCGCCGGAGAGGAAGGAAGCGACCTTAACATCAGCGATGCGATGGGCCTCGACGCTCTCGTGCACGACCTCGTCCAGCTCGTCGACGTACTCCTCGAACGGCTTCTCGACGGCAGAGTAATCGCAATCCCAATAGCGCTCGATGTTCATCTTGCCGGTCGGGATGTCTACGGTAAAGTAATGCGCCGGCGGCAGCTTGTAGACACCCTCAAAGAAGGTCTCCTCGGTTGCCGAATACTGCAGCGTCATGTACGGACGCAGGGCCTTTTTGTTGACCGCCTTGTGGAAGTGCGGGTAGTCCAGGAAGCTCTTGATCTCGGAGCCAAAGAGCACACCCGGCGCGCCGTCGCCCGCATCGGCCATGGGATAGTAGTAGAGCGGCTTGATGCCAAAGATGTCGCGGGCGCCAAAAAGCTTGTTCTTCTTCTTGTCCCAGATGACGAAGGCGTACATGCCGCGCAGGCGATCGAGTACGGCCTCGCCCCACTCCTCGTAGCCGTGCAGGAGGCTCTCGGTGTCGGCTCCACAGTGGAACTTATAGCCCTTGGCCTCGAGCTCGGAGCGAAGCTCCTGGAAGTTGTAGATCTCGCCGTTGAAGACGATAACGACGCTGCCGTCCTCATTGGCCATGGGCTGAGCGCCGGCCTCGGTCAGGTCGAGGATCGACAGGCGGCGGAAGCCCAGGGCAACGCGGCCCTCGATAAACTGGCCGCCCATGTCGGGACCACGATGGACGATGCGGTCCATCATCTTGGTGAGCACCTCGGATTGGTTATCCGTCCCACCGACAAAACCGACAAAACCGCACATATACTATCCCCTCTGCTGTTGCTGGGCATCAAATCGAATCAGTAGCTTTTGAGTATACCCGAGGGCGTAAAGAGGGGCGGAATGTTCAGGCAATCTCAACTGAATCAGCTCCGCTGTGACACGCGCCGGTTACCTTTAATGGATATGAGATGAATGAGGCGATTGTTTTGCTATACTCTCTCCGCATGGGCGATTGGCGCAACGGTTAGCGCAGGTGCTTTACACGCACAAGGCTGGGGGTTCGAATCCCTCATCGCCCACCACTAGACTGATAAGGCTCCCAGCGATGGGAGCCTTTCTTTTTTGTGCCCAGTGCATGGGATTCGAACCCGCC
>URZJ01000082.1 GCA_900552395.1 uncultured Collinsella sp.
CCGGTCCGCCGTTCGGCAGAACGGCGGAAGTCCCTAGCCGCCCAGGTAAGCCTTGCGGACGTTGTCGTCGTGCAGGAGCTCTTGGCCGGTGCCGGTCATGGTGATCTTGCCGGTCTCGAGCACGTAGCCGCGCGTGGCGATCGAGAGCGCCATCTGCGCGTTCTGCTCGACCAGGAGCACCGTGGTACCGGCTTTATGCAGGTCCTCGACGATCTGGAAGATCTGCTCAATCAGAATCGGCGCCAGGCCCATGGAAGGCTCGTCGAGCATGAGCAGCTTGGGGTTACTCATAAGGGCGCGCCCCATAACGAGCATCTGCTGCTCGCCGCCCGAAAGGGTGCCGGCGACCTGGCGACGGCGCTCCTTAAGGCGAGGGAACTGCTCGTAGACGCGCTCAAGGCCCGGAGCAACCGTGGACTTGGGCTGCGTGTAGGCGCCCATCTCCAGGTTCTCCTCGACCGTCATCTGCAAAAAGGCGCGACGACCCTCGGGCACCTGGGCCAGGCCCTTGCCAACCAGCTTGTCGGCAGGCGTATGGGTAATGTCCTCACCCATAAACTTGATGGAGCCGGTCTTGGAACGCAGCAGGCCCGAGACAGTCTTAAGCGTTGTAGACTTGCCGGCACCGTTCGCGCCGATCAAGGCCACAATCTCACCCTCGTTGACGTTAAAGGAGATGTCCTTGATGGCGTGGATGGCGCCGTACCAGACGTTGATGTTGTAGACGGAAAGCATCGGCTCTGCCATTTAGTTCTCCCCCTTATCCTGCTTGCCCAGATACGCCTCGATAACAGCGTCGTTGTTCTGGATTTCCTCTGCCGTGCCCTTGGCGATGACCTTACCAAAGTTGAGCACGCAGATGCCCTCGCAGATATTCATGACGAGCGACATGTCGTGCTCGATAAGCATGATGGCAATGCCAAAGGTGTCGCGAATCTTAACGATGTTCGCCATGAGCTCCGCGGTCTCGGACGGATTCATGCCGGCGGCAGGCTCGTCAAGCAGCAGTAGCTTGGGGTTGGTGGCAAGCGCGCGGACAATCTCCAGACGACGCTGGGCGCCATAAGGCAGCGAACCGGCCTGCTCATTTGCCAGATGCTCCATATCAAAGATGGAGAGCAGCTCCATGGCGCGCTCATGGGCGGCCTTCTCGTGCTTCCAATACGTCGGCAGACGCAGCACGCCCTCAAAACCGGAGTAGCGCTCCTGGTTGTGCAGACCGACCTTAACGTTGTCCTCCACCGTCATAGTGTTGAACAAGCGGATGTTTTGGAACGTACGGGCGATGCCCATGCGGTTGACCTGATAGACCGACTTGCCCGAGGTGTCCTCACCGTCGAGCAGGATGGTGCCGTGCGTGGGCTGGTACACCTTGGTGAGCAGGTTGAAGACCGTGGTCTTACCGGCACCATTGGGGCCAATCAGGCCGGCGATCTCGGTCTTGCCGATAGTCAGGCTAAAGTCGTCGACTGCCTTAAGACCACCGAACTCAATGCCCAGGTGGATGCACTCGAGCGCCGGGCGCTGGCCCAGATCGCGATCGGGAACGATGGCGCCAGAAGGATACGGGACCATCTTGCCCTTGTTGAACTCAAATTTACTGGGCATCGACTGCCACCTCCTTCTTGGAAGCAAAGCGGTCCTTAATGCGTGCGAAGAACGCCTTGAGCTGCGGGTTGTTGGTAAAGATCATGACCAGGATCAGCACGATGGCGTAGATGAGCATGCGGTAGTCCGAGAACTGACGGAGCAGCTCGGGAAGCACCGTGAGCAACGCCGCCGCGATGACGGAGCCGCGCATATTGCCCAGACCGCCCAGGACCACGAACACCAGGATGAGGATGGACGTGTTGAAGTCGAACTTGGTAGCGGAAAGCTGCGAGAAGTTACCGCCGAAGAGGGCTCCGGCAGCGCCGGCGAGAGCGGCGGAAACCACGAAGGCGATCATGCGGTACTCGGTGACGGAGATGCCCACGGACTCGGCAGCGATCTTGTTGTCGCGCACGGCCATAATGGCACGGCCGGTACGGCTGCGAACCAGGTTGAGTACGATCACGAGCGCAACCATGACCAGGATGGCACCGGCGAGGAAGGTCGAGTACGTCGACACGCCCGAGGCGCCCTGCGCGCCCTTGATGATGGCGGTGCCGTCCTCGAGCAGGTGCAGGTCGTCGATCGTGGAGTTACCCGTGATGTTAAAGATCACGTGCAGGCCGCGGGAGTCGACGCCCACGATAAGGCAAGTAACGATCTCTTTGATGATCTCGCCAAAAGCCAGGGTCACGATGGCCAGATAGTCGCCGCTCAGGCGCAGGACCGGGATGCCGATCAAGAAGCCCAAGATGGCAGCGGCGATAGCACCGACCACGATGCTGATGATAAGGCGCACCGGATCGGAGGGAACGGCGCTCTCCAGCGCGACCGCGGTAACGATGCCCGTATAGGCGCCGACGCTCATAAAGCCCGCGTGGCCCAGCGACAAGTCGCCCGCGATGCCGACGACGAGGTTGAGGGAGATGGCCATGACGATATAGGCCGTGATGGGAACCAGCTGACCGGCGATCATGCGCGGAATCATGTGGTTGGACTGCATAAAGAACACGATGGCGAACGCCACAAGGCACATGGCGTACGTAACAAAGTCGTGACGCGTCTGCTTGTCTTTAAGAAACTTCATAACGCTCACCTACACCTTCTCGGGGACGTACTTGCCCAAGAGGCCGGCAGGCTTGACGAGCAGGACGATGATCAAAACACCAAAGACGATGGAGTTGGCAAGGCTCGTGGAAATGTAGGCCTGCGCCATCGCCTCGATGATGCCGATGAGAATGCCACCGACAAAGGCACCGGGGATGGAGCCGATGCCGCCGAAAACGGCAGCGTCGAAGGCCTTGATGCCAGGCATGGCGCCCGTGGTGGGCTGCAGGACCGGCGAGTAGGAGCACAGGAGCACACCGGCGATGGCAGCAAGGGCGGAGCCGATAGCAAACGTCATCGAGATGGTGCGGTTGACGTTGATGCCCATGAGCTGAGCGGCGGCTTTGTCCTCGGACACGGCACGCATTGCCTTGCCCATCTTGGTCTTACCTGTAAAGAACATCAGGCCGGCCATGATAACCAGGCAGGCGACGATGGTGACGAGCGATACGGCGCTCACGTTAAACTTGGCCAAGAACTCCGGCACCGGGAAGGTGACGAGCGAAGTGAAGTTCTTGGGCGTGGCGCCCCACAGAAGCTGCGCGGCATTCTGCAGGAAGTAGGACACGCCGATGGCCGTGATCAAAACGGCCAGCGGGCCTGCTTGGCGCAGCGGCTTATAGGCCAGACCCTCAATGAGAACACCGAGAACCGTGCAGACAACGCAAGAGAGAATTACAGATGCCCAGCCCGGGAGGCCGAGATACGACGTGGCACAGAACGAGACATAGGCACCGACCATGATGACGTCGCCGTGAGCGAAGTTGAGCATCTTGGCGATACCGTAGACCATGGTGTAGCCCAACGCGATGATGGCGTAGACGCTGCCCATGGACAGGCCGTTGACCAGGTATTGGATAAAGACCGTCATGTTCCACATCCCCCTTTCGAATAGGTTTCCAGTTAATGTATGAAACAGGGACGTTACACTGTCCCTAGATACCAAGCAAGCAGGGAAGGCCAAAACCTCCCCTGCCTGGGATCAAAACCGCTCTATGTAAGGCGGCTTATTAGGCCTGTACGTACTTGCCGTCGGTGATGACGTACGCCGTGGGCTCCTTCTGGACCTGGCCCTTATCGTTCCAGGTAAGCTTGCCGGTCAGACCGTCAACGGTAATCTTGAGCATAGCCTTGGACAGTTTATCAGCGACCTCGGTCGGGTCGGCGTCGACACCAAGACCGGCCTCTTTGAGGGCCTCGGCCACCGCGTGCACGCCGTCGTAGGCGTCGGCGGCAAACTGGTCGGGAGTATCGCCGTACTTATCCTTGTAAGCGTTGACGAAGTCGGCGTTCTTCTCGTCGTCGGCGGAGAACGGGGTCATGAGCAGCAGACCCTCGGCAAGAGAGGTGTCGAAGCCCTCAACGCCCAGGATGCCGTCCATGCCGTCGCAGCCCATCATCTTGACGTCGTAGCCCATGTCCTTGGCGTTCTTGAGCAGGACGGACGCCGGCGTGTAGTAGATCGGCGCAAAGATCATGGTGGCACCGGCCTGCTTGGCCTTGGTCAGCTGGTTGGTAAAGCTCGTGGCGGAGTCGTCCTTAAAGGTCTCCTCGTCAACAACCTCGAGCTTGGACTCAGCGGCCTGGGCCTTAAAGGAATCCGCGATGCCCGAAGAATAGGCGTCGCCAGAGTTATAGAACAGCACGAACTTCTCGTCCGCATACTTCTGCGCCAGGAACTTGGCAGCGTTGACACCCTGGTTGGGGTCGGTAAAGCAAACCTGGAAGACGCAATCCTTGCCGTCGGTGACGTCCTCGGAGGACGCGGACGGGGTGATCATGAACGTCTTGGGGTCGTTACCACACTCGGCGGCAACGGCAACCGACGCACCCGTGGTGGTCGGGCCGACGAGGGCCTGCATGCCCCAGTCGAGCAGAGTATTAAAGGCGTTGACGGCCTTCTCGCCGTCGGCCTGATCATCCTCGGCCTTGCTGGCAAGCGGCAGCTCCTTGGTCGAGAAATCCTTGCAGCCAAGCTCGACGCCCTGGGTAACGGACTTGCCGTAGGACGCGTTAGCGCCGGTCAGCGGGCCGATGGTGCCGATCTTAAACGAAGCGTCGCTCGAAGCGGAACCGCTGTCGCCGCCGTTGGAGGAGCAACCAGCTAGAATGGACATCGCCCCCAGACCTGCTGCGCTCGCGATAACGCTCCTGCGATTCATAACAGGGTTTAATGACTTACCGGTGAGGCTCGACATGCGGCTCTCCTCTCAAATCTCGTCGGGTTTTGGTTACCCGACAGGCCATCCTTCGCCGTGTTCGGCGTTCGCAAAATAGTAGACGCTTTAGTTGAGAAAAGTGGCGATTATTTCAACTTTTCTTTTGTTTTGTCCGTTTATCCATAATTATGCGTATTTCTATTGGTTTATGCAGTTTAGCCACTTTATTGTGTAAAAGTAATGTTTCCATTCCGTTACAAGCGCCCCTGTCCTGATTAAAACAGCCTCACCGACCGCGTTTTGTACGCACCTATGCGGCGATGTACTTGCCGTCCTAAATCACCGAAGTCAGCGTTCTTCTCGCCGTCGGCGGAGAACGGTGACATGAGCAGCACACCCTCGGCAAGAGAGGTGTCGAAGCCCTCGGACCGTTCATGCCGTCTCTTGCGGTACAGGGCAAACCTTATGGTGCAAACGTTGACAGTTTGTTACGGAGTTCCGTTTGTAGCGAGCATGTTTCCAATGTTTCCGCAGCGTTTCGGGGGTGTCGTTTTGTGCGACTCCTGTTGCCTGGCGAGCACACGCCCTCGGTTCACGCTAGAATGCACTCAACCTTTAAGCGGTTAATCCATCCATAAGATGCACGAAGGAGCTATCTATGAGCGAATCCCTGCGCACCGTGAACGTCGGTCTGATCGGTCTGGGAACCGTCGGCGGCGGCGTGGCCCGTCTGATCAAGAGCCACCACGATGAGTACCTGGCAGCCTACGGCATCGACCTTAAGCTGACCCGCGCCTGCGCGCTTGCTTGGGAGCAGGCCGAGGCAGCTGGTATTGAGCGCGAGGCCTTTACGAGTGACTGGCGTGACGTCGTCACCGACCCCGCCGTCGACATCGTCGTCGAGCTGATCGGTGGCGAGCATCCCGCAACCGAGATCTTCACCACCGCCTTTGAGCACGGCAAGCACGTCGTCTCTGCCAACAAGGCCCTGCTGGGCCGTCACGTCGAGACGCTTGCCGAGAAGGCGCGCGCGTGCGGCGTGCAGATTAAGTGCGAGGCCAGCTGCGGCGGCGGTATCCCCATCGTGAGCACGCTCGAGCACGACCTGGTGGGCAACAAGATCCTGACCATCGCCGGCATCCTCAACGGCACCACCAACTATATCCTGTCGCGCATGGACGCCGAGGGCGCCGATTACGCTGACGTGCTCGCCGACGCCCAGGCCAAGGGCTATGCCGAGGCCGACCCGTCCGCCGACGTCGACGGCTTCGATGCCGCCAGCAAGACGGCCATCCTCGCCTCCATCGGCTTTGGCACCCGCGTTACCACCGATGATGTGTACCAGCAGGGTATCCGCACCATCGGTGCCGAGGACATCGCCCAGGCCCGCGAGCTCGGCTACACCATTAAGCTGCTGGGCATCGCCCGCAACACCGACGCCGGCGTCGACGTCCGCGTGCATCCCACGCTGATCCCCGCCGACCACATGCTTGCCAAGGCCAACGGCGCCATGAACGCTGTCTACGTGGTAGGCGACGCCGTGGGCGAGACCATGTTCTACGGTGCCGGCGCAGGCTCTTTCCCCACCGCGAGCGCCGTCGTGGGCGATATCCTGTCGCTCTCCGAGCAGATCAGCCGTGGCGTAGCCCCGCTGCCCGAGATTGAGCCCTATGGCCACAACCTCGCCTTTAAGCCCATGAACGAGCTCCAGACCAAGTACTACGTGCGCCTGAAGGTCGCCGACCGCGTGGGCGCCCTGTCCGAGACGGTCGACATCTTTGCCAAGCACAACATCTCGATCTCGCTCATCAATCAGGTCGAGGATGGCAAGTCGGGCGTCAGCGATGCCTGCTCGGTTATCTTCCTGACGCACCGCGCGCTCGAGAAGGACGTCCAGGCTGCCGCCGCCGAGCTTGCCAACGTCGACTGCGTGGCCGAGGTCGCCAACGTCCTGCGTATCGAGGACGTCGAGGCCTGGACCGAAGGCGTTATGGCCAACTAGCCCAACGCTCGCCTAGCAATACGCGCCTTGAGGGCTCCCGTCCGATGTGGGACGGGAGCCCTTTTGTCTCCTGCCCCAAGCACAACGGCAGAGCATATTTGCGCGAGCCGCTCATCGGTAACGCGGGCTACCGTTCACCGATATGCAAACGCGACCGATTCCGGCTACCGCTACGCTGTGCTGCGAATGTCCGTCCGCGATGAGAGGAAGCACCATGTTGCTCGAGGGCAAAAAAGCAATCATCACCGGAGGCACACGCGGTATCGGCTATGCCATCGCCTGCCGTTTTATCGAGGAAGGCGCTGCCGTCACCGTCTTTGGCTCGCGCCAGGAGACTGCCGACGCGGCCGTTGAGAAGCTGGCAGCCGCCTATCCCGACGCCAAGGTCTGGGGCCGCTCCTGCGACCTCACCTCGCTCGAGGCCGTGACCGGGGCCTTTACCCAGGCTGCAGCCGACATGGGCGGCTTGGACACGGTCGTCAACAATGCCGGCATCTCCCAGCGCTCACCCCTTTTGGACTACACGGCCGAGGAGTTCGCCAAGGTCATGGACCTCAACGTCGTCGCCGTCTTTAATGGCCACCAG
>URZJ01000083.1 GCA_900552395.1 uncultured Collinsella sp.
CGCTCGAACAGGGCATCCCCTGCTGCCGACTCTGCCATTTGCGCCTCCCATACCCTAGGCAGCGGCCCCATGCCGCTCAACGGTCGGACATTATAGGGCATATGGCACAGGTAGCATTTTGACCCGCGATCCTGCATCCCCGGGGTCAAACAGCAGTTGCGGTGGAATAGGGACTGTTTGATGGCTTAACAGGCATAAACAGTCCGTATTTCACCGCAACTCATATATGGGGATGAGACTATCGCTTGCGGGGGACGAGTTTGGTGCGGCGCAGGTGAATCATCTCGGCGGCGATGGAGATAGCGATCTCCTCGGGGTCCTCGGCCTCGATGGCGACTCCGATCGGCAGGTGCAGCTCGCCGATTTGCTCCTGCGTAAAGCCCTCCTGCTCCAAACGGGCGCGCACAAAGGCCGTCTTGCGGCGCGAGCCCAAGCAGCCCAGATAGGCGGGTTTCGCGCGCATGGCCTGAATCACCACGTCGATATCGGACTTGTGGCCTGCTGTGGCCACGACCACCAGGTCGCGCGGGCCGATGGGGCACTGCTTGCTCAGGTTCTTGTAATCGACCAGACGACGGTCGTAGACGCCGGGCCCCCATTCGGGGGTCAACGTGCCGGGGCGGTCGTCGCAAGCCACGACGGCAAAGCCCGCCGCCGTGAGCACCCGCGCCGTCGCAGCGCCCACGTGGCCGCAGCCAAAGATATAGGTCAGGCCCTCGGGGCAGAGCGTCTCGATGTGCGCCGGGGGAATCTCGGAGGCGGCGTTGGTGTAGGTGACCTTACTCCCCTCCTCCACCAGCGAAAGCTCGGGGCAGCCGGCAATGGTATGGCGCGATGTCTCGCCATGGTACTCAACCACATCGCCCTCGAGCGCGCTCGCGATAAACGGCTCAAAGTCGATGACGAAGTCGCCGATGCGCCGATAGGCCAAGACGTCGGCAACCGACTGGAACAACGGTGCCTGAGTCGCATCCAAATGCAGGTAGCACAGGCAGATGGCTCCGCCGCAGATCATGCCGGTATCGGAGTTCTCGCCGCCCATGGTGTAGCGGACCAGACGCGACTGTCCCGCGCTCAGGAGCTCGCGCGCCTCATCCAGCGCAAAGAGCTCAATCTTGCCGCCGCCGATAGTGCCCGCCTGGCTGCCATCGGCAAAGACGGCCATCCAGGCGCCCACACCGCGCGGGGACGACCCCGCCGTACCGGCCACGACCACCAGCTCGCACGTCTCGCCAGCACGCAGGGCGGCAAGCGCCGCATTCACAACATCGAGCTTTTCCATTGCCGCCTTCTATCCTCTAAAGACATCGGTGAGCATAGCGAGTGCCTCGAGCACGCCGCCGCCGACCGACGTCGCTTTGTCCGAAATGTAGTTGATATAGCTGGCATCGCCGCGCGGGTCGACATCGGCGCATTTAAAGCCCTCAGTCACCTGCACGCCGTTCGCCAAAAGCCCGCGCAGACAGCCATCGATCTGCGTGCACATGGGCGTATCGCCCGCGTAGCCAATCACGTCTCCGGCGCTCACGATGTCGCCGATTGCGCGGTCGGACCGAAACACGCCGGCGGCGGGGCTGTGGATAACACGTTCCTTGCCATAGCCGGCGATAATGCCCGGCACGCCCGTGTTGGGCTGGGGCGAACCTTGGGTAATGACACGGCCGAGAAAATGCCCGCGCATGGTCTCGACCACGGCGTCGCAGTCAACCGGCGCGGTAAAGCCCGGCCCCACAGCGATGACGGCAGGCGCCATGTCGCGCGTGGTGCCCAAGTTGCGCTTAGCCAAAATCGCGTCGACCACAGCCGCGGGTTTCAGCTCGCCGAGCATCTTGGCCTGAGGGTCCACCACAACGGCGACGTCTCCAGCCTCGGTAATCTCAAGCGCCTCAGCCGGCGTCCGTGCCAAGCGAGCGCGAATGCCTTCGATCTCGACCTCACCCAGGCGAATGGCCTCGCAAAAACAGATTGTGCGGCGGATGCACGTGGGAACCGCGATATCGGCCATAACGACCGACACGCCGGCGCGCACCAAGCGAGCGGCGACGCCCGTGGCGATATCGCCGGCGCCGCGAACATAAACGAGCATTCCCGGGGTACCTCCCTGTGCTACGGTTTGAGCAGAGCAAAAGCGGTTCGGCCGCTACTCTGATGATTATTTATTATCACAGTATTATACGGCGGTGAACAGATGGAAACGGTTAGCGGCAATCTTGCCTCCGCGCTCAGGATCGAGCCGGGCATTACCGCGATTATCGGCAGTGGCGGCAAGTCGACGCTGCTGAAGACGCTGGGTCTCGAGCTCATGCGCGCTGGCGGCCTCGTGCTCCTCTGTACCGCCACGCACATGTTTCCCGTCGCCGGCGTGCCATGGGACGGGTCGAGCCGTCGCCTGGACGCCGCGCCTTGGAAGCCGGGGACCCTACATGTTCCCGGCTGCACCTGCGAGGCATGCGCGGGACTTGTCCGCGGAAGCATCTGCCAGACGGGTGTTTTGGACCCGGAGACAGGCAAGCTCTCCGCCCCCGCTGAGCCGCTCGACCAGCTGGCGCAGCGCTTTGACTATGTGTTGGCCGAGGCAGATGGCAGCAAGCGACTCCCGCTCAAGGCACATGCCGCCTGGGAGCCGGTAATTCCCGCCGCCGCGACAAACGTTGTCTGGGTCGTCGGCGCCTCGGGGCTGGGCAAGCCCGTCGCCGAGGTTGTCCACCGCCCCGAGCTCTTCTGCGAGCGCTGCGGCTGCGAGCCCACCGACGCTGCCACCCCAGAGCGCGTCGCCCAGGTGCTCAATGCCGAGCTGCAGATGCTGAACCTCAACAATGCCCGTATCATGCTCAACCAAGCCGACACGCTTGCCGACCCAACAATGGCAGATCGCTTCGAGGCAGCCCTCAACCGCCCCCTCATCGCCACCAGCCTCCAGGGGTAGCAAATTTGGGACGGGGCTCTTTTTGCTACCCCGTCCCAAAAAATCATCTCCCAAATTAGCTACCCCGGCGGTCTTCCCGTTAGCGGGGGACGTAGCGGCCGGGCTGGGCTCCGGTGGGCTCGCCGTCGCGCGCAGCCAGCACGCCATTCACAAACACGGCCTTGGCGCGGCCGTGCGCCTCAAAGCCCTCGAGCGGCGTGTAGTCCACAGCCTGATGCTGCGTCGCCGCGCGAATGGTCCAGCGCGCCTTGGGATCCCACACGCACACGTCGGCATCGGCACCCTCGGCAAGACAGCCCTTGCGCGGATACATGCCAAAGACGCGCGCCGGGTTCTCGCTCATCAGGCGGCACAGATCCTCGGGGCCCAGCTGTCCCTCAAAGCTCGTGGCGATCGCGACGGGGCGATGCTCCACACCGGGTCCGCCGTTGGGAATCGCGCGGAAGTCGTCGCGCCCGCGGTCCTTTTGCCCGTGCAGGTTAAAGCTGCAGTGGTCGGTCGCAATCGTATCGATCTCGCCGGCCACAAGCGCCTCGCGCAGGGCTGCACGGTCGCCGGCATGGCGCAGCGGCGGGCTCATCACATACTTGGCACCCGCAAAGCCATCCTCTCCCTGCTCCAGATAGCAGGTGTCGTCGAGCATCAGATACTGAGGGCAGGTCTCGACATGGATGTCCTTCTGCCCGCGCGCCTTGGCAGCGCGAATGGCCTCGAGCCCCAGCTTGGTCGAAAGGTGCACCACGTTAACCGGCGCGTCGCCGGCCAGGTGCGCCAGATACAGCAGACGGCTCACTGCCTCGGCCTCGCACACATCCGGACGGCTGAGCGCATGGCCCTCGGGCCCGTGGATACCCTGCTCAAACACGCGCTTCTGCAGCTCATTCACCAGCGTGCCGTTCTCGCAATGCACGCACAGGATACCGCCCACGCGCTTGAGCTCCTCCAGCACCTCGAGCGTCTCGGCATCGTCCAGGCGCAGATGGTCGTAGGCAAAGTAGGTCTTAAACGACGACACGCCCGCCTCGCGCATGGCCGAAAGATCGGCGCGGTTGCGCTCATTCCACTCGGCAAGCGCCATATGGAAGGCATAGTTGGCGGTGCAGGTGCCGTCGGCGCGATGATGCCACTCGACCAAGGCATCGGGCATGGTCACGCCGCGATCGGCCGTCGCGTAGTCCACAATGGTCGTCGTGCCGCCGCAGGCAGCCGCGCGCGTGCCGGTCTCAAAGCTATCGGCTGTCCAATCCATGCCGGTCCAGCACTGCATGTGCGTGTGCCCATCGATAAAGCCCGGGAACACCCAGCAGCCCGCAGCATCCTCGACGGTATCGCCCTCGGCCGGCTCAATCGCCGCGGCAATCCGTACGATCTTATCGCCATCCATGGCAAGATCGGCGCGGCGAAGCCCCTGGGGCGTCACGAGTGCGCCGTTTTTGATGATG
This sequence comes from uncultured Collinsella sp., assembly GCA_900552395.1. Classification (GTDB taxonomy): domain Bacteria; phylum Actinomycetota; class Coriobacteriia; order Coriobacteriales; family Coriobacteriaceae; genus Collinsella. The sequence goes on from URZJ01000083.1 coordinate 4,369, forward strand.
ATCATAATTGCTCCTTATTGATTGATGCAGTTGGCCACGCGATCAAAATACGAGCAGGCGGCGATATGCTCCGTTATGCGTCGCTGTCCCTTGACGGTATCGACGTCCCACAGCTCGTAGGCACGCGCCTCGACCAGCACCACGTCGGTACGGTCCTTGAGGATCGAACCGCCGCCGTCCTTACCCTCAAGACACATAAGTGCATCGAACAGTTCCGCCGGAAAGAGCACCGGGCTCGAAGGCTCACCGTTGCACGCAAGACGCACCGGATACTTGCGGCCACGCTCATCAAACGCGCGAACCATGGCCTCAAAAGAATCCGAACTCACGAGCGGCTGGTCGCCCGGCAAAAAGAGGCAACCCTTCCAGCCGCGGCTCGCCCCCCACGAAAGGCCCGCACGGACGCTTTCGCTCCTGAGCTTGCCATCGTGCAGCACGCACGGGCAATGCTTGTCCTCGCAAATCTGGGCGACCTCGGGCCAACGCGTCGAAACCACGACGTCAAAGCCCCGGGGAACCGAATCGATATTCCGGGCAATCAGCGGCTTGCCATAGATATCGGCGAGCATCTTGTTAGAGCCAAATCGCTTGCCCTCGCCCGAAGCCATAATGACGCAACCAAGTTTCATGGCGATACCTCCCCTGAAACCATCGTACCCATAACTCGCGTCGCGGGGCATCTACATCGAAAGCGCTTATCCCGCACGCCCACGATGCAAAAAGGGGCACCCCGCCGGTTGGCAGAGCGCCCCCTTTACATGGCTTACCTCAGCCCAGCTTTAGGCCTGGAACCAACGGGCGGTGTTGCGCTCGTCGAGGGCCTTGAGGGTAGCGGCGGGATCGGCAACCTTCTGCAGGAACATCATGGCTGCGATGGCGTACGGCTTGTAGCTGGCCTCCTTGTACATGCCCACGCGGTGCATGTCGAAGACGTCGGCGTTGACCTCGCCGTGCTCGCAAGAGACACCGGAGATGTCGGCAGGCAGCGGATGCATAAAGATGGTGTCCTGGCCGTTGGCGGTCTTCTCCATGAGCTCGGTCGTGGAGCACCAATCCTGATGCGTGGCGTTCTGAGCGAGCAGCTCCTTCTCGAGTGCAGCGATGCCGGCGTCGTCGCCCTCGGCGTACAGGTTGGTGCGCTTCTCCATGGCGGCAAACGGAGCCCAGCTCTTCGGGATCACGATGTCGGCGCCCTCGAAGGCCTCGGCCATGGTGTTGACCTGCTTAAAGGTGGTGCCGGACTCGGCGGCATAACCCTTGGCGCGCTCGACGACCTCGGGCATGAGGTCGTAGCCCTCGGGGTGGGCCAAGGTGACGTCCATGCCAAAACGGGGCAGCAGGCTGATCAGCGACTGCGGGCAGGACAGCGGCTTGCCGTAAGAGGGCGAGTAGGCCCAGGTGACGGCAACCTTCTTGCCCTTGAGGTTCTCAAGACCGCCAAACTCGTTGATGAGGTAGAGCATGTCGGCAGAGGACTGCGTGGGGTGATCGGAATCGGACTGCAGGGAGATGAGCGTGGGACGGTGATCCAGAACGCCGTCCTCGTAGGCCTGCTGGACAGACTCGGAGACCTCGGCCATGTAGGCGTCGCCCTTGCCGATGTACATGTCGTCACGGATGCCGATGACGTCGGCCATGAAGGAGATCATGGTAGCGGTCTCGCGGACGGTCTCGCCGTGAGCGATCTGGGACTTCTTCTCGTCCAGGTCCTGCAGCTCAAGACCGAGCAGGTTGGCTGCCTTAGAGAAGGAGAAGCGCGTACGGGTGGAGTTGTCACGGAACAGGGAGACGGCCAGACCCGAATCGAAGATCTTGGACGAAACGTTGTTCTCGCGCAGCTCGCGCAGGGCGTCGGCGACGATGTAGAGCGCCTTGAGCTCATCGGTGGTCTTATCCCAGGTGTGCAGGAAGTCGCTGCCGTACATGCCCTTAAAATCGAGGCCGTTCAGCTGCTCGACGAGCTCGGTAAACTTGGCGTCCATGTAAATATCCTTTCCAAAGATGAAACGATTGCAATGAGTAGATGTGCTCCGGCATGCGCGTGTGGCTAGAACATGCAGAGCACTATGACGAGGACCCGCTACCGTTGAGGAAGCATGGGAGATAACGACCGCGGGCCCCAAGTCAACAGGGGGTGCCGGGGACACGAGATGTCCCCGGCTCAACAAGATCGAGGAATGGGACTAATCGATCTTGTTGTTGGTCAGACCGGCGCGGAACACGGTGGCGTCGCCATCGGCCTGGCTCGGATCGTAGAGGTTCAGGGCAGCCACATACATGGCGGCAGCGGTGACCAGGTCGTCCTTGTAGGTGACCTCGTTGGGGGCGTGAGCCTGAGACTCGGCACCCGGGCCGAAGCCGACGCAGGGGATGCCATAGCGGCCCTGGATGGAAACGCAGTTCGTGGAGAAGGTCCACTTGTCGCACAGCGGACGACCGGTGCGCTTGTCCATGCTGGGCTCGCAGCCGATGCGCTCGTCACCGAACATGGCCTTGTGGGCGTCGACGAGGGCCTTGACGTGCGGAGCGGTCTCCTTGTTGATCCACGTGGGGAAGTAAGCCTCGGTCTCGTAAACCTCGCCGGTCCAGGACGGACGGTCGTACATGTACATGGAGACCTTCACGTCGTCGCCGTACTTCTTGGCGGCCGGCAGGTTACGGATCTCGTCCAGGCAGGACTCCCAGGTCTCACCGGCGGTCATGCGACGGTCGATGGAGATGGCGCAGGAGTCAGCGACGGCGCAGCGGCTGGGGCTGGTGTAGAAGATCTGGCTGACGGTGCAGGTGCCGCGGCCCAGGAAGCGGGCATCCTCAAAGTGCTCGGGGTTGTACTTGGGGTCGAGCATCTTGACGAGGCCCTTGATGTCGGTCGACTCGTCGCAGCCGTTGTTGTTGAGGGCGCGGACGTCGGCGATGATGTCGGCCATCTTGTAGATGGCGTTGTCGCCGCGGTCGGG
>URZJ01000084.1 GCA_900552395.1 uncultured Collinsella sp.
TAAAGATTGTGTGCCGCCCCTTTTTGGGGCGGCACGTTTTGTGTGGGGTCTCGGTCTCCACAATTTTCGTCAAGCTTTTGGTTAGATTTTGGTTAGTTGGCGGGTTGGCGGAAGGGCAAAAGACCATTCGATAAAAAAGCTCAGAGAAAGTGCTGGTAGGGGAGTTGTTGAGGTTTTCGACAGCTTTTGTCAACAAGAAACTTTGCGGCTATTGCTACGGATTGCGTTGTCGCGGTCATGGCGGTGCGGGATGCTGGGCGTAAGCGTCGAATGCTCCGATTTTGGAGGCCAGCATGGATTTGTTTCTTGAGACTCCGCAGCAACAAGCTGAGCGCATGCTGCGTCAGCAGCAACGACTCATGGAGATGCAAATGCAAGGGGCGGCAGTCCAGCCCTTTGCGCAAAATGTCGTGCCCGCTGCTGTACCTGCAGCTGTGCCCGGGTGTGAATCGGCGCCAGAGGCCTATTCCGTACAGCAGGATTCATATGCACAGGAGCTCGCGTTCGATAAACGTCGTGCGCGTCACCGTCGCTGGGCCCAGCGCCTGCGTACGCTGGCGATGATCGTGCTGATTCCGCTGGGGCTCGCGACAATCTTCTTGGCCTCATATGCCCTCACGTGCATTCTCAACGGCGCATCGCCCAACGAGGTGCTCCAGCATCTAGCGGCCCTCGGCCAGCGCCTAGGCGATGTCATAACAACCATCCGCGCCGGCTGGGAGAGCTAGCGTTTGTCGCATTAGGACTTCTAGGGTGTAGGGATTATCGCCACGAGTGGAATCCTTGCATCCTGTGGGTCCTGTCATGCAACTGAATAGTATTATTGAAGATGAATAATATTAGGATTTGCTATGTATAAGCAGGATTTAGAGCAGACTCTTTTGGATATTGACGAAGAGGCGGAGCTGGAAATAGGTCCAAGAGACGATAGGCCGAGCGTTGTATTGGTGGGAGGAAGCGCCTTCATGCTAAACGACGTGACGAATCGGGCGGTTACACATGACATTGATGTGTTTGAGGCAGATAGGTGCCTCCGCGAGATCATAGCTCGATACCCCGAGGTGAATGGTATGGCAGTGGCATATTGCAACCAGATGCCATTCAATTACGAAGATCGCCTGATCCCATTGGAGATTGGGGCGCATTTTATCAGGTACTTTACGCCATCTTTGGAGGATCTGGCGGTGATGAAGCTCTATGCCTATCGTCCGAACGACATCATCGACCTCCATAGTCGAACATTTATCGACCGACTTGATTGGGATCTGCTCGAGCGGCTTATATTCGACGATGGAGAGGCGCTGGCGTCGTCGCCTTCGGAGCGGAGTTATCAAGAGATGGTCTGCGCATACAGGCAATACAAAAAGGAGGTGCTCGGTTGAATCTGACTTTTGAGGGATTTTTGAAAGGCTATTGCCGGGAGCTATCCGGACAGCAGTCGCTGAGTTTTAGAAAACTGGTTGAGCAGGCGACGACGGTTGCGCCGCGCGTGGCGGAGCCTCTGTTTTTGCTCGCTTTGGCGCAAGGAAAAGCCGAATACGTTCTGGGTTTATCCGAGGGCTCGTGGATGGAAGAGGATTACCGAGGCGTTTTGTCCTTGTACGATCAAGCGGGTGGCATGGCGTCTCTATGCGCCAAAAGTGAGCTCCCTAACCGTTATGCCAACGTTTGGCGTGCGTATAGAGCGGTGAAGGAAAAGCCAGTGGCGGACAGAAGGATCAACGCCCTGATGCGAAAAAGAACATTGGGGGCGCTAGGGGAATCGGGCGTAACGCGCTACGGTCTCTGCCGCGATTTGAATCTGAATAAGGGAAACGTATACGCATACTTGGCCGGCGATGACTCAAAAGTGAGCAGGAAGACAGCGCGCCGCATTATGGAATATGCGGAGGAGAGAAGCGCCCAAGAAGAGGCTGGGCGCCCGGTGCGTGTGGCGGGGTAAGATTGATCGCGGTTTTGATTGATAATCGATTGGGTTTGTTGGGCGGAGTCTATGTCTGCTATTGATATTGCGCTTGTTGTGATCGCCTTAGTGGCGGTGGGAGTTGCTGTGGTTTGCGCCCTGCAGCTTAAAGGCCTTCGTGCCGAGTTGCGAGAGCGTGGCGGCAACGAAGCGGAGACGCTCGCGGCGCTCGAGCAGGCCAACAGCACGCTCGATGCCCTCAACGTCGCGCTTGCCGAAACCCGCCGTACGGCAAACGCCATCGCGCAGCAGCAGACGACCGACGCCGCCGTGGAGCAGCAGCGCTACCTGACCATCGCGCGTGAGTTCTCGCAGGCTGGCGACCGTATGGATGACCTGCGCCGCGAGACGGCCCAACAGCTCGGCGCCAACCGCGAGGGCATCGAGCACCGCCTGGACAAAGTGCGCGAGACGGTCGATGCCCAGCTGGGCGCCATCCGCAAGGACAACAACGTGCAGCTCGATCAGATGCGCGCGACGGTGGACGAGAAGCTCTCCCGCACGCTCAACGATCGTCTGTCGGCATCGTTTAAGCAGGTGAGCGACCAGCTCGAGGCTGTGTACAAGGGGTTGGGCGACATGCAATCTATCGCCACCGGCGTGGGCGACCTTAAGCGCGTGCTGGGCAACGTCAAGGCGCGCGGCATTTTGGGCGAGGTGCAGCTGGGTGCGATCCTGGCGGACATTCTCACGCCCGATCAGTATCTGGAAAACGTCGCCACCAAGCCCGGCGCCTCGGAGCGCGTTGAGTTTGCTGTCAAACTGCCGGTAGACGAGGGCGATCCCGTATTGCTGCCGATCGACTCCAAATTCCCGGGCGATGCGTACGAGCATCTGCTCGACGCCCAGGAGTCGGGCGACGCGGAGGCCGTCGCCGCTGCGCGCAAGACGCTCGATGCGATGGTCAAACGCGAGGCCAAGGACATCTGCGAAAAGTACCTGAGCGTGCCCGCGACGACCAACTTTGGCATTCTGTTCGTGCCGTTTGAGGGCCTGTATGCCGAGGTCGTCAGCCGTCCCGGGCTTATCGAGACCCTGGGCCGCGACTATCACGTCAACGTTGCCGGCCCCAGCACCATGGCCGCCATCCTCAACAGCCTGCAGATGAGCTACCAGACGTTTAAGTTGCAAAAACGCACCGATGACGTGCTGCGCGTACTTTCCGCCGTCAAGGCCGAGCTGCCACGTTACCAGGCAGCACTGCGTCGCGCCCAACAGCAGATCGAGACCGCGGGCAAAACGGTCGAGGGCATCATCACCACGCGCACCAACGTTATGGAGCGAAAGCTCAAGGATATCGACGCGCTGGAAGATGCCGTGGAGGCCGACGAGATCTTGGGGCTCACGTCCGCGGGCCTGCTTGCAGACCAAGAAGACGAGGACTAGCGGCACTTGACGGCGGGGCGTCTGCGCAGGCGCCCCGCCGTGTTTCACAACGCACTTGCCTAAAGCGCACTTTAATGTGCAACAATGGCCTTTCGCCCTATCAGACGCGAAAGGAAGCCCATGTCTCAGAGAAGCACCAGCTCACTCAAGCGTTCCACCGTGCGCCGCACGCTGCAGCGTTTTTGGGACGTCACGCGCACGCAGCCGTTGATCGTCTTTCTCTCGGTGTTCTCGTCGGCGGGCTACATCTTTTTGCTCACGTTTGCCAACACCTACGTGATGGCCCTCATCGTCGACCGCGTTCAGGCCGGCCCCGTGGCAGGCGATCAAGTATTCGAGGTCTTTGGCCCCTACATTCTGGCGCTCGTGCTCGTTAACCTAGTGGGTCAAATCCTCTCCAAGCTGCAGGACTACACCGTCTACAAGCTCGAGATTGCGGGCAACTACCACCTGGCGCGCCTGTGCTTTGACACGCTTTCCAATCAATCCATGACATTCCACACCAGCCGATTTGGCGGATCGCTTGTGAGCCAGACGAGCCGTTTCATGAGTGGCTACACGGGCTTGGTCGACGTGACGGTGTATTCGCTCATTCCCACCATTACTTCGATCATCTGCACGGTGGCGGCGCTCGCCCCGGTGGTGCCCGCATTTACCGTGATCCTGGTGGGCATTATGGTCATCTATATTGCGTTTGTCTGGCTTATGTACAAGCGCATCATGCCGCTTTCGGCCGCGACGTCCGCCGCTCAGAACAAGCTGTCGGGCGTGCTTTCCGACGCGGTTACGAACATCCTGGCCGTCAAGACTTGCGGGCGCGAGGACTTTGAGCGCGACCTGTTCGATGCCGCCGACCGCGCCGCGCGCGATGCCGAGACGGTTTCGATGCACGCCATGATGCAGCGCAACTTTACGACCTCGGGCCTTATCGTCATCACCATGGCCGTGGTGAGCGTGTTCGTGGCGGGCGGCAACGCGTGGTTTGGCATCTCGGCCGGCGCGCTCGTCATGATCTTTACCTATACGTACAACCTCACTATGCGTCTGAACTACGTGAGCTCCATGATGCAGCGCATCAACCGTGCGCTGGGCGACGCCGCCGAGATGACGCGCGTGCTGGACGAGCCGCGCCTGGTGGCAGACGACGAGCATGCTCCCGAGCTCAAGGTGGGCGAGGGCGCGATTGATTTTGAGCACTTGAGCTTTGCGTACCGTGACGCTGCGGCGGGCGAGAACGTGTTCGACGACCTGACGCTCCATGTGCCGGCGGGCCAGCGCGTGGGCCTGGTGGGTAAATCGGGCTCGGGCAAGACGACGCTCACCAAGCTGCTGCTGCGCCTGGACGATGTTCAGGGCGGCCGCGTACTCGTGGACGGTCAGGATGTCTCGCGCTGCACACAGCAGAGCCTGCGCCGCCAGGTTGCCTACGTGCCGCAGGAGGCGCTGCTGTTCCACCGCTCCATTCGCGAGAATATCGCCTACGGCCGCCCCGACGCCACCGACGAGCAAATTCGTGAGGCGGCGCGCCTGGCCAATGCCCTGGAGTTTATCGACCGCCTGCCCCATGGCTTTGACACCATGGTGGGCGAGCGCGGCGTCAAGCTTTCGGGCGGCCAGCGCCAGCGCGTGGCCATTGCCCGTGCCATCCTCACCGACGCGCCGATTCTGGTACTCGACGAGGCGACGTCTGCCCTCGATAGCGAGTCCGAGGCGTTGGTGCAGGAAGCTCTCGAGAACCTGATGCGCGACCGCACCTCCATTGTGGTGGCGCATCGCCTGTCCACCGTGGCGGCGCTCGACCGCATCGTGGTACTGGCGGATGGCGAGATCGTCGAGGACGGCACGCATGTGCAGCTCGTCGAGGCGGGCGGCGAGTACGCGAGCCTGTGGAGCCGTCAGACCGGCGCATTCTTGGAGGCGTAAACGTCTCGGACGTGGGACAATTGTGCCCATAAGTTTATTGTGCCGTTGAGCCGAGGAGTCGTTATGCCACGCGAGACCAATGCCGCCAAGCGCGAGCGCGCCATCGAGGTGTGTGAGCGCCTCAACCGTCGCTATGGCCCGGTCGAGTGCTTTTTGGACCACGAGAATCCCTTCCGCCTGCTGATCGCGGTGCTGCTTTCGGCGCAAACGACCGATGCGCAGGTCAACAAAGTGACGCCGCGGCTGTTTGCCCAGTGGCCCACGCCCGAGGCCATGGCCGGGGCGAGCGTAGCTGACGTGGCAGACACCATCAAGTCGCTCGGCTTCTACAAGAGCAAAGCCAAGCATGCCGTCGAGGCCGCGCAGATGATCGTCGCCGACTATGACGGCGAGGTGCCGGCCGACATGAAGGAACTCGTGAAGCTGCCGGGCGTGGGACGCAAGACGGCGAACATCGTGCTCAACGTGGGGTATGGCATCGTGGAGGGTATTGCGGTGGACACGCACGTCAACCGCATTGCGCACCGCCTGATGCTGAGTCCCAAGACGCATGCCAAGGAACCGCTCAAGACCGAGCAGGATCTGCTCAAGATTTTGCCGCACGAGTATTGGGAGTCGGTCAACCATCAGTGGATCACCTTTGGTCGCGAGATCTGCGACGCCCGCAAACCCAAGTGTGACGAGTGTCCGCTGGCAGATTTGTGCCCCAGCGTGCGCGTGGCGGGGTAGGGCGGAACGCATCTTCGTCTGGCGTTTTTTGCGGGGCTGGGTTTGCCCTTGAGCCGGAGTCCTCTCCATGCGCTACCATGACAGACAATGTATTTGACGTACGACCCGCCGAGCTTGCCCCGGCGGGCTTTTGGCGTTGCGATGCCGGAGGAACAGCATGCTCATTCACCGTATAGCCGCGCAGCTCTACACTGCCGAGGCGCTGCAGACCGTCGAGGCCGGACTCGATGCCGGCGAGGACGTGACGCTGGCCGTGTCGCAGTCGGGCCGCACGCTCATGGCGGCAGCTCAGTTTGCGCGCCGTCCGCGTCCCACGGTCTACATCGTGAGCGGCGAGGACGCGGCCGATCGCGCCGCGCGCAGCCTGGCCGCCTATGTGGGTCTGGCGCATGTGTGCCGCTTTCCCGAGCGCAAAGACTATCCATGGCGTGAGCAGGCGCCCGACGACGCCGTGGTGGCCCAGCGCTGCGAGGCGCTCGGGCGCATCGTGCGCGGGGACAACTGCATCATGGTCGCCTCGGCCCGCGCACTGCTGCGCTGCGTGCCGCCGGTCGAGAGCCGCTACTGGGAGTCCACTACTTTTGCGGTGGGCGAGGAGATTCCCTTCGACGAGGTGCCGCAGCGTCTGGTAGGCATGGGCTACACCAATGCCGGCGCCGCCGACGCGCCCGGCCTGTTCCGTGTGCACGGCGACACCGTCGAGGTGTTTCCCGCGCAGGAAAAGGCGCCCGTGCGCATTGAGTTTTTCGGCGACGAGATCGACCGTATCCGCCGCATGGTGAGTTCAACGGGCCAGACCATCGGCAATGAGGACAGCATCGAGATCTTCCCCTGTCGCGAGCTTGCACTCACCGACGACGCCGTCCACAACATGCATGTGGCGCTCTACCGCGCCAGCCAGGACGACAGCAAGTTGGCGGCGCTGCTCGAGATGGTAGACGCGCGCATCGTTACGCCTGAGCTCGACCGCTTTTTGCCGGTGATGTACGGCCAGACCGTGAGCCCGTTGTCGCACGTGAGCGGCAAGGCGCTCGTGGTGCTGTCCGAGCCGCGCTCGCTGTTCGACGATTGCCTGCGCGCCTACGAGGATATCGAGGCACGTGCCGGCGAGGCGGGGGTCGACCGTCTGGACGGCCTGTACGTGCGTGCCCAGCAACTCGACTTTGGCTCCCAGCAACGCCTGAACTACGTGAGCCTCATCCGTGCCGGCGGTGCGGTGACGGCCGAGCTCAAGATTGAGCAGCCTGCCATCGCAGGCTCGGACAACCGTTTTATGACGCGCATCCAGGAGGTCGTGGGCAAGCGCTATGCCTGCGTGTTTGC
>URZJ01000085.1 GCA_900552395.1 uncultured Collinsella sp.
CGAGCACGCCGCGCGTGGCATGGACGGAAGCTTTGCCATCGATGATCTTCTCGACAACCTCGGTGAGCTGGTCGCCCAGGAAGATGGACATAATCGCCGGAGGAGCCTCGTTGGCGCCCAGACGATGATCGTTGCCGGCCGAGGCGACGGAAGCGCGCAGGAGCTCCTGATAGTTATCGACGGCCTCGATCACCGCGGTGAGGAAGACGATGAACTGCAGGTTGTCGAGCGGGGTGTCGCCCGGATCGAGCAGGTTCTCGGACTCGGTGCCAAGCGACCAGTTGTTGTGCTTGCCCGAACCATTGATGCCCTCGAACGGCTTCTCGTGCAGCAGGCAGACCAGGTCATGGCGGGAAGCGATAAGCTTCATCTTCTCCATCATGACCAGGTTCTGGTCGATGGCCTCGTTGACCTCGCCATAGACGGGGGCGAGCTCATGCTGGCAGGGAGCAACCTCGTTGTGCTTGGTCTTGGCGGGAATGCCGAGCGCCCACAGCTCGTTGTCCAGGTCCTTCATATAGGACGAGACGGTGGGACGGATTGCGCCAAAGTAGTGTTCCTCGAGCTCCTGGCCCTTGCAGGGAGCGGCGCCAAAGAGCGTGCGGCCGGTGATGACCAGGTCCTTGCGCTTGCGGTAGGCGTCCTTCTTGATCAGGAAGTACTCCTGCTCGTCGCCCACGGAAGGAACGACCTTCTTTGGCGTCTTGCCGAACAGCGCCAAAACGCGCTTGGACTCACGCGAGAGCGCGGTCATGGAGCGCAGCAGCGGGGTCTTCTTGTCCAGGGCCTCACCCGTGTAGGAGCAGAAAGCCGTGGGGATGCACAGGACATCGTCCTTGATAAAGGCAGGGCTAGTGGGATCCCAGGCGGTGTAGCCACGGGCCTCGAAGGTGGCGCGAAGGCCGCCGTTGGGGAAGCTGGAGGCGTCCGGCTCGCCCTGGATGAGGTTCTTGCCCGTAAACTTGGTGATGGCGGTGCCGTCGTGGTTAGGCTCGAGGAAGCTGTCGTGCTTCTCGGAAGTGATGCCCGAAAGCGGCTGGAACCAGTGCGCGTAGTGCGTGGCGCCCTTGGAGATGGCCCATACCTTCATGGCGTGAGCGACGGCGTTGGCCACATCCAGGTCGAGGGGTTCACCGTCCTCGAGGGTTGCAGCAAGGCGCTTCCAAATGTCCTTGGGGAGGTAGTCCTTCATGACTTCCTCAGAGAACACCATGGTCCCGAAGCGGTCAGTAAGTTCGGCCATACGGAACTCCCTTCGTATCGGCACCGCGTGAGAAGCGGTGTTGATTACTAACGAACGAGCCATAGATTAGGCTCGTCGTGTTTCCGCAACATTACCGTTATGTTGCTGTCACGAAACCAATCAATGAGGTTACCGCATCGCGGCGGCGTTGCCGCCCTCAACAGCCAATCAACTGTATAAATTGCAGACCTCTCCCCATGGTTTAAGGGTAGTCAATTTGGGATGGGGCTCAATTAACTGGTATTTCGCATCAGATACCAGTCTTTATAGCCCGTGTCAAAATGAGCCGCTCTGCTATAGGAAATGCCGATAGCAAGGCATCTTTGATTGGTATCCCCCAAATAGTGAGTGAAACTCCACCGTGGCACAGTGGTGCTGTAGAATCCTTACAACACATCACACTATTACGTATCTAGAGGAGCACGATATGCGCGTCGACGAGGTTTTTAAGCAGGCAGCATCCCAGGGCACTGCACCCGTTTCGTTTGAGATGTTCCCGCCCAAGGGCGAGCTTACCCTCGACACGGCTCACGAAGTGGCAGGCAATCTGTGCAAGCTTTCGCCGAGCTTTGTCTCGGTCACCTGCTCGGCTGGCGGCTCGGGCAACGGCGCCACCACCGCCCCCATCGCGCATATGATTACGAGCGAATTCGATACGCCCTCGGTGGCGCACCTCACCTGTGTGGGCCGTACCCACGCCGATATCGCCGCCAAGATCGATGAGTACCGCACCGCCGGCGTGGAAAACATCCTGGCCCTGCGTGGCGATCTCCCTGCCGGCGCGACCGAGGACGACAAGCCCGCCTCCGACTACGCCTACGCCCGCGACCTCATCCCCGAGCTCGTCGACGCCGGCTTTTGCGTGGGTGCCGCAGCCTACCCCGAGGGCCACATTGCCTGCGAGGATCTCAACCTCTCGGTCGAACACCTCAAGCAAAAACAGGACGCCGGCGCGAGCTTCTTTGTGACGCAGCTCTTCTTTGATAACGAGTGCTTCTATCGTTTTCGCGAGCTTGCCGACAAGGCCGGCATCACCGTGCCCATTACCGCAGGTATCATGCCGTTTATGGGCAAGTCGCAGATCAGCCGCATGGTCTTTATGTGCGGCGCGTCACTGCCCTCCCCCGTCATCAAGATTCTCGCCAAGTACGAGAACGACCCCGAGAGCCTGCAGGCAGCCGGTGTAGATTATGCCGCCCGTCAGCTTTGCGACCTCAAGGAGCACGGCGCCGACGGTCTGCACCTGTACACTATGAATCGTCCTGCAATCGCCGCGACCATTATGGAGCGCCTGGGGTAATGGAAAAACCGCACATCGATACAACCGCTGTCGAAGTGCCGGCTGACCTTGCGTCGCCGGCGCTCTACCGTATCGATGATGCCCACCATCCCCGCGTCGACCGTGCCGAAATGTTGCGCTATCTGGGCTACGGCGGTCAGCAGATTGAGCCCGAGCTGTCGCAGCGTATTGAGCTTGTCGTTGAGCGTCTGGAACTGGACATTGAGCCCCGTGGCGTGCGCCGCGCATTTGCCATCGATGCCATGGGCGTGGACGAGCAGGGAGAGCCTTGCATTCGCTTGGTCGGCACCAACGTTGAGCTGCGTGGTCGCGATATCTATCGCCATCTCAAAGACGCCCGCTTTGCCGCGCTCATGGCATGCACACTCGGCATGGACGCAGAGCGTCGTCTGCGCACCACAGGAGCCCAGCAGCCCCTGGAGGGAGCCGTGCTCGACGCCGCATGCTCCGCCTATGTAGAAGCCGCCGTCGAACAGATGGACCAGCAGGTCAAGGCTGCGGCCGCCGCACACGGACTCGCCGGTAACTGGCGCTTCAGTCCCGGCTACGGCGACTGTCCGCTTACGGCCCAGCGCTCAATCGTGGCTGTACTCAACGCCACGCGACTCATCGGGCTTACCGTCACACCCACCAGCCTGCTCATGCCCACCAAGAGCGTGACCGCGGTGATCGGTCTGTTCGACGGCGAGGTCCACGACGCCCAGAGCCGCCCCACCTGCAATATCTGCCGCATGCGCGAGCACTGTCGCTTCCGCGCCGCCCACACCACCTGCTATTCCAGCCATTAGGAGCCCTCGATGTTTACTCCGCTTATCACTCATGATTCTGACGGCACTGCATTGGCGGCACCCGTTGATGCCGCACGTCGCAACGGTGCCACGTACAAGACGCGCACGATCGACGATCTGCGCATTAAGGACGATCGCCTGCGTGCGGCCATCGAGGGCACGGGGCATCTGCTGTTCGACGGCGGCATGGGCACCATGCTGCAGGCGGCCGGCATGAAGGCCGGAGCCCTGCCCGAGCTGCTCAACTTTGAGGAGCCCCAGGTCATTACCGACATTCAGCGACAGTACGTCGAGGCCGGCTGCGACGTGATCACCGCCAATACCTTTGGCGCCAACGCCCACAAGCTCGACGGTACCGCCACCGTGGCAGATGTCTTTGCCGCCGCTGTCGCCTGCGCCCGCGCAGCCGGTGCCCACTACGTCGCCGGCGATATCGGCCCCATCGGCGCGCTGCTGCGCCCCTTGGGTACCCTCAGCTTCGACGAGGCCTACGACCTCTTTGCCGAGGAGGTGCGCTCTGGCGTCGCCGCGGGTGTGGACCTCTTTATTATCGAGACTATGACCGACCTGGCCGAGATCAAGGCGGCAGTCCTCGCCTGCCGCGAGAATTCCGACTTGCCCGTCTTTGCCACCATGACCTTTGAGGAAGACGGCCGCACCTTCTTGGGCACGAGCCCCGAGGTCGCCGCCATCACCCTCGACGCCATCGGCGCCGACGTTTTGGGCATCAACTGCAGCCAGGGCCCGGCCGAGCTCCGAGGACTCGCCGCGCGTATGCTCACCGTTACGGACAAGCCCGTTATGGTGCAGGCCAATGCGGGACTGCCCCGCGTGGACGATGACGGCAATACCGTCTTTGATATCCAGGCACCCGAATACGCCGAGGCCGTCGCCGGCATGATTGAGGACGGCGTGAGCGTCGTGGGCGGCTGCTGCGGCACCACGCCGGCGCACATGGCCGCCTTGCGCACGCTTATCGATAACCACACGCCCAGTCCGCGCCACCGCAAGCCCAGCATGTCGGTCACAAGCGCCCAGACCGTGGTGGACCTCCCCTGCGACGGCCACAAGATTGCCGTCATCGGCGAGCGCATCAATCCCACCGGCAAAAAGCGCCTGCAGCAGGCCCTGCGCGACGGCGACCTGGACTACGTCGTGAGCCAGGGCATCAGCCAGCAGGAGCAGGGCGCCGACATCCTGGACGTCAACGTGGGCCTGCCCGAGATCGACGAGGTCAAGGTCATCCAGCAAGCGACCGAGCAGCTCCAAGGCTCCACGCTGCTGCCGCTGCAGATCGACTCCACCGACCCCGCAGCCGTCGAGGCCGCCGTGCGCCGCTACGCCGGCAAGCCCATCATCAACTCGGTCAATGGCAAGCAGCAGATCATGGATGAGATCTTTCCACTGGTCGCCCACTACGGCACCAACGTCGTCGGCCTTACGCTCGACGAAGGCGGCATCCCCGATACCGCCGAGGCTCGCTTCGCCATCGCCGAGCGCATCGTGGCCGAGGCTGCCCGCTACGGCATCGGACCGGACCGCATCCTCATCGACTGCCTGGTCATGACCGCCTCGACCAACCAGCGCCAGGCCGAGCAGATTCTGCGCGCCATGTCCCTGTGCAAGGAGCGTCTGGGCGTCAAATGCGCGCTTGGCGTGTCGAATATCAGCTTTGGCCTGCCTGCCCGCCCGTTGCTGGGCTCAGTCTTTTTGGCCGCCGCGTTTGGCGCGGGCCTGGACGCCCCCATCATGAACCCGGGCTCCAAGCGCTTTATGGATACCGTCTACAGCTATCGCGTCCTGAGCGTTGAGGACGAGGGCTCGACCGGATACATCGAGCGCTATGCCGGCTGGACCGATCCGTACAAGATCGCCGCCAACCCGGCAGCAGCTCAGGCCGCATCGACCGACACCGCGCCCGCTGCCGGCACCGCCGGCACCGACGGCAATGACGACCCGATTCGTCGCATGGTCGTCTCGGGCCGCAAGGGCGAGATCGCTGCCGAGACCGAGCGTCTGCTGGCAGACCACGACGCCATGGACCTCATCAACAATCACTTTATCCCCGCCCTCGACGAGGTGGGCGTCCTCTTTGACCAGGGCAAGTTCTTCTTGCCGCAGCTCATGGCCTCGGCCGAGGCCGCGCGCGTGGGCTTCGACACCATCAAGCGCCTGATGCCCGCCGGTGAGATCGCCGACAAGGGCAAGATCTGCGTGGCCACCGTCAAGGGCGACATCCACGATATTGGCAAGAACATCGTCAAAATGCTGCTCGACAACTACGGCTACACCGTCTTTGACCTGGGCCGCGATGTCGATCCGCAGGAGGTACTCAAGACCGTCAAGGAGCGCGATATCAAACTCGTCGGCCTCTCGGCGCTTATGACGACCACCGTCGTCGCCATGGAGGAGACCATCAAGCTGCTCCATGCCGAGGTGCCGGGCGTCAAGATCATCGTGGGCGGCGCCGTGCTCACCCCCGAATACGCCAAGCAGATCGGCGCGGACTACTACGCCAAGGATGCCGCCGAAAGCGCGCGCATTGCCGAAGAGGTCTTTGGGCAGTAACACAACGGAAACAACCGAGCACCAAAACGTGCCGCATGCGCCACTTGGCACGTGCGGCACGTTAGAATAGAAAAGACTATGCTCGTTTTGGCAGATAGGAGCGCAAGGATGGCGATCACGCCCGCAGAAATCGCGGAAACCCGCGGCATGGTTGAGGAACAGAACCTCGACATCAGGACCATCACCATGGGTGTTTCGCTCATGGGTTGCGGTGACGAGAACCTCGACCGCATGTGCACGAAGATCTACGACCACGTGACGCACACGGCTGAGCATCTGGTCGAGACCGCCGAGAACCTCGAGCGCGAGTACGGTATCCCCATCGTCAACAAGCGCGTTTCCGTCACCCCGGTGGCGCAGATCGCCGCGTGCTGCAAGGATGAGGACCTCACCCCCATCGCGCACGCCCTCGACCGCGCGGCCGAGACACTCGGCATCGATTACCTAGGCGGCTTCTCCGCACTCGTCCAGAAGGGCATCGGCGACGCCGACCGCCGCGTCATCCAGTCCATCCCCCAGGCGCTCGCCACCACGAGCCGCGTCTGCTCCAGCGTCAACGTCGCCAGCCTGCGCGCCGGTATCAACATGGACGCCGTGCTTATGGCCGCACAGACCATCATCGATGCCGCTAAACTCACGGCCGACCAGGATTCCGTCGGTGCCTCCAAGTTTGTCTGCTTTGCCAACATGGTCGAGGACTCCCCGTTTATGGCGGGCGCCGTCCACGGCGGTGGCGAGGCCGACGCCGTCATCAACGTTGGCGTCTCGGGCCCCGGCGTTATGGCCGCAGCCCTGGAGACGCTGCCCGATTCCGCATCGATGATGGAGGTCGCCGAGAAGATTAAGCAGACCGCCTTTAAGATCACCCGTGCCGGCGAGCTCATGAGCCGCGAGGCCGCCCATCGTCTGGGTGTCGAGAAAGGCATTGTCGACCTGTCGCTGGCTCCCACGCCTGCCATTGGCGACTCCGTCGCGCGCATCCTCGAGATCATCGGCGTGGGCACCTGCGGTGGCCCCGGCACGACCTGCGCGCTCGCCATGCTCAACGATGCCGTCAAGAAGGGCGGCGTCATGGCCAGCTCCAGCGTGGGCGGCCTCTCGGGCGCCTTTATCCCCGTGTCCGAGGACGCCGGCATGATCGCCGCCGTCGAGGCCGGTGCGCTTTCGCTCGAGAAGCTCGAGGCCATGACCTGCGTGTGCTCCGTTGGCCTAGACATGATCGCCATCCCCGGCGACACCCCGGTCGAGACCATCGCCGGCATCATCGCCGACGAGATGGCCATCGGCGTCATCAACAACAAGACCACGGCCGTCCGCGTGATTCCTGCCATCGGCAAGGGCGTGGGTGACTGCGTCGAGTACGGCGGCCTGTTCGGCCGTGCGCCC
>URZJ01000086.1 GCA_900552395.1 uncultured Collinsella sp.
GTCGATGAACTCCTTGGTATAGCCGAGCAGGGCGCCGTTCAGATAGATGTTCTCGCGGGCGGTCAGCTCGGGGTCAAAGCCGGCGCCAAGCTCAATCAGCGGCGCGATGTTACCGTGCACCTTAACGCTGCCCTCGCTAGGCTCAAGCACGCCAGCGATAATCTTGAGCATCGTAGACTTGCCGGAACCATTGGTGCCGACCAGACCCACGACCTCGCCGCGATGAATATCAAACGAGATGTGCTTAAGCGCCCTAAACTCCTCAAAGAACAACTCGTGCTTGGCAAGCTTAATGAAGTACTCCTTGAGGTTGGTCAGCGACTCGGACGCCATGTTAAAGATCATGGTGACGTCGTCGACCTCGACAGCCAGAGGCTGCTCGCTGTAATCAACAACAGATTCAGTCATCACAGCACTCCTTAGATGTAGAGGATGAACTTGCGCTCGGACTTATGGAACACGGTGTAGCCAATAGCAAGCGCAAGAACCGCCCAAGCGACGCACATACCAAACGTCAAAAGCGAGGGCGTGGTCTGGAACAGAAAGATATCGCGCATAAACTGCAGGTAGTTATACATGGGGTTCGCATAGACCAGAATGCGCACGAGATGCGGCATTTGCGCAACGAAATCGGTCGTCCAGAAAATGGGCGTGATATAGGTCCAAGCCGTGATGACAACACTCCACAGATGCATAACGTCGCGGAAAAAGACCGTGAGGGCCGAGAGCATCATACCCAGGCCCATGCAGAAGCACATAAGCAGCAGCAGGCAGACCGGCAGCAGAATCAGGTGCCAAGAAGGCATAACGCGGAACCACAGCATAACGATGGCAACGGCGACCAGCGAGAAGGCAAAGTTAACCAGCGAGAAGAGCACCTTCTGTACTGGGAAGACCCAACGGTGCACCTTAACCTTCTTGAGCAGCGGGGCAGCACCCACGATCGACGTCAGGGCCTGGTTCGTAGACTCGGACATGACGGCAAAGGTAACGTTACCCACGATCAAGTACAGCGGGTACATCTCGGGCGTAATCGAGCCATTGCGGCCCTGGGCAAAAATCGTCGAGAACACGATGGCCATGACGATCATCATCAGAAGCGGGTTGAGCACCGACCATGCGACGCCCAGAACGCTACGGCGATACTTGATCTTAAAATCCTTGGTAACCAGCTGACGAAGGATAAACGCGTCCTTCTCAAATTCGTTCTTAGCAAACGTCGCAGGCAGACTGCGAGCTTCTTGTTGCTTTGTCTGATCCGACACGGATGCAACTCCTTTACTCGTAATCGTTGACAAACGAACAGTATAGACCCGACGGCCATGTAAACGATTCGCGCAACAAAACTGGAGAACTAACCCACATCTTAGGATGCCAAGCCCAAACGGCTATACTTTCAAGGATTGAATGTATAAGGAGCATTGAGTGAATTCTGAATCCATCGCCGTCATCATCCCCTGCTACAACGAAGCCCTCACGATCGGCAAAGTCATCGACGACTTTCACCGCGAGCTTCCGCAAGCGACGGTCTATGTCTATGACAACAACTCGTCGGACGATACCTCACGCATCGCCACCGAGCACGGCGCCACGGTCCGCTTTGAGCCCCGTCAGGGAAAGGGCAACGTGTGCCGCCAGATGTTTCGCGATATCGACGCCGATTGCTACCTGATGGTCGACGGCGACGACACCTACCCCGCCGAGGCGGCCAAGGCCCTCTGCGAGCCTATCCTCAACGGCGCGGCCGATATGACCGTAGGCGACCGCCTTTCCAACGGCACCTACGCCGAGGAAAACAAGCGTGCTTTCCACGGCTTTGGCAACAATCTGGTCCGCGCCATGATCAAGTGGATCTATGGCTACAGCTTCGATGATGTCATGACCGGCTACCGCGCCATGAGCCGCCCGTTCGTTAAAACCTTCCCTGTGCTTTCCGAGGGCTTCCAGATCGAAACCGAGCTCTCGATCCACGCCGTCGACCACCGCTGGCGCATCAAAGATGTGCCCATCGAGTACCGCGACCGTCCGGAAGGCTCCGAGTCCAAGCTCAATACCGTGAGCGACGGCATTAAAGTCGTCGCGATGATCGGCACGCTGTTCAAGGACTACCGCCCGCTGAAGTTCTTCAGCCTCGTCGCGCTTCTGTTTGCGGTGATCGGCCTCGCCCTGGGCATGCCCATCGTTGTCGAGTATTTCCAGACCGGCCTCGTTCCGCGCTTCCCCACCGCCATGCTCGCCGCGTCGTTTATGTTCCTGTGCGGCCTGAGCCTTGCAACCGGATTCATCCTGGATTCTGTAGCAAAGGTCGAAAAAAAGCAGTGGGAGGTCAACGTATATAGCAAGTACGCCTACGACGACCAGCCCGGCCACCCTACTTCCAAGCCAAGCGAGAGGTAAACCACCATGCCGCTCATCTCCATCGTCGTACCGAGTTACAACGAGCAGGAATCACTTCCGATCTTTCTCAAAGAGCTCGATGGCGTCGTTCGCATCATGACCCGGCAAGACCCCGGCATCTCCTTTGAAGCCGTCCTCATCGACGATGGCTCGGCAGACAAAACGCTCGCCGTCATGAAGGCGGAAGCCGCGGCGGCGCATCCATACGCCATCCGCTGGCACTCTTTCTCGCGCAACTTTGGCAAGGAGGCGGCACTACTCGCCGGACTCCAACACGCAAAAGGCGACTATGTCGCCACCATGGATGCCGACATGCAGGACCCGCCCTCGCTCCTGCCGCAGATGTACGAGATCTTGCAGACCGAAGACTACGACAACGTCGCAACGCGCAGGACCACCCGCAAAGGCGAACCTCCCATCAGGTCGTTCTGTGCCCGTATGTTCTACAAGATCATCAACCGCATTTCCAAGGCCGACATCGTCGACGGAGCACGCGATTTTAGGCTCATGAAGCGGCCTATGGTCAACGCCATCATCTCCATGGGCGAATACAACCGATTCTCCAAGGGCATTTACGGCTGGGTCGGCTTCAAGACCAAATGGCTCCCCTACGTAAACGTCAACCGCGTGGCCGGCGAGACCAAATGGAGCTTTTGGTCGCTGCTCCTTTATTCCATCGACGGTATCGTCGCGTTTTCCACGGCACCGCTCTCCCTCGCCGCCCTCACGGGTATCGTCTTCTGCCTCATCGCTATTCTGGGATTCGTCGTCATCCTAGTAAAGACGCTTGTCTGGGGCGACCCCGTCGGCGGATGGCCGTCGCTCGCCTGCCTCATAACGCTGTTTGGCGGCATGCAGCTTCTGTGCCTGGGAATCATAGGTGAATACTTGGCAAAAGCCTACTTGGAAACCAAGCGACGTCCCATCTATATCATTCGAGAATCCAACGAGGAATCTGATGACACGGCCCAATAACAGCACGCTCAAGAATGTGGCGTTCTACGCCGCCTGCTTCGCATTTTCCGGCGCACTCTTTGTCGCACTTGCAGTGGCAGGGCATGTCTACCCCTTTGGCGACAACTCGTTTCTCACCAACGATCTCAAATACCAATACATCGACTTCTTTGCTTGGTTCCGGCGCGTCCTTTTAGGCGAGGCAAGCCTTCGCTATTCCTTCTCGCAAGGACTCGGCATGAACACATGGGGGCTCTATAGCTACTACCTCGCCAGCCCCTTCAACCTGCTCTGCGCGCTGTTTCCCGCAGACAAGCTAACGCTCTTCGCGTTTGTTATCTCCGCGCTCAAACTGGGCTGCATCCACATCAGCAGCGCTTGGTATGTGCAAAAGCGCTTTGACCTACCCAAGCCCGCAGCATTCCTGCTTTCCCTCTCGTTCACGTTTTGCAGCTGGACCATCAGCAACCTACGCAACCCGCTCTGGATCGATTGCCTCATCCTGCTGCCCATCTGCGCCTACGGATGCTACGAGCTCATCCGCAAGCAGCGCATGATCCGCCTCGTCATCGCAACGGCGCTCAATGTCATGTTCTGCTGGTATACGGCCTACATCAGCATCCTGTTCCTCTGCATCTTCGTATTGGTCGAATTTGTCGATTATGTTGCAGAAGAAGGTTTTAGCTGGAAGCTCATGCTCGATCGGGCCCTGCGATTCGCCGGGGCTATCGCGCTCGGACTGCTTCTGTCCGCCTGGACCTTTTTGCCGACCATCCTTGCCATGTCCAAGGGCGGTCCCGTTCTAGCACTCGGCCCCCTACTTAAAACCAGCCTCAAGTCGCTCATCAGGGGCTTTCTTCCCTGCATGTGGGTAAGCAACGAAAGCACACCGCAGTTCTATTGCGGCATCGTCATGATGCTGCTTGCGGTGAGCCTGCTGGTTAACCGCACGGTTTCGATCAAGACGCGCATCGCAACACTCGTCGTCACGATAATCCTGGTCGCAAGCTCCGTTTTGAGCCCGCTCGAGTACATCTGGTGCGGCATGCGCGTTCCCAACGGCTTCTACTCGCGCACGGCTTTTTTGCTGAGCTTCTTTGCGCTGTGGGCCGCAGGACACGCGCAGCAGGCGCTCAAAAACCAGCCCAAATTGCGTCAAGCCTATCGCCCCGTCGTCATCATGCCCCTCCTGGCACTAACCGCCATTGAGTTGTTTGCCAACGCCCATGTTATGTGGAACCAGCTGTACACAGGCTATTCCGAAAAAGCCAACAGCGCCTATGTCGCCACCGCAACCGACACTATCACGACCATTCAAGACCAGACTTCGGCGTCGTTCTATCGCATTGACCGCACAACCACACGCGTCGACAGCGCCGCCCTCAACGAAGGCTTGGCGCTTGGGTACAACCAGTTGTCTTCGTATTCGTCTGCCAACAACCCGCAGGCCATCGCACTGCTCAACTCCCTTGGATACAGCAGCGTCGGCGAATTCTCGACCCGTTATGCCGAGCCCATTCTTACCGTTGATGCCCTGTTGGGAGTCAAGTACGCCATCGCCGAGCACGCGCCTTCGGGATACGCGGCAATGACTGAAATAGCCGATACAGCAAGTGCGGTGTACGAGAACCCCTATGCGCTCAGCGTTGGTGTCATGGCATCCAATGACATTCAAAACTGCACGTTGAAGGGCGAGAACCCCTTCGAAAAGCAAAACGACCTCTACAGCAAAATCCTGGGCCGCGAGGTAATGCTCTATACCAAAATCGAGGCCAAAAACACGGAGGATGACGAGAACTTAAGGCAGTGGAACGCCACCGTGCCGTCGGGTTCCATCGGGTATCTCTACATCAACAAAGATGCGACCGCCGGCAGTTATTGGCCCGTCACCCTTACCATCGACCAGCGAACGATCGGAAACGAGGCCTGGAGATTCGACAATAATATCCGCCAGATTGCGGATGCATCGGACGCCCCGAGCCAGCATACGGTGTCAATCGGAGTCGCAGAGGGCTATACAGACATGCCCCAAGACAATGATCCGGTCTTTTACGCCCTCAATCTGGACGTTTTCGAGCAGATTATTAACGAGCTTAAGATGAGCGAATTTGTTCCGACGGTTTTTGAGGACGGAAGGATCGAAGGCGAGTACACCGCCAAGGATGACGGCAACCTACTGCTGAGCGTTCCGTACGATGAGGGCTGGAACGTAACGGTAAACGGAACCGCCACAGAACTAACGCCCGCCGCCGATAAGGGCTTGTCATCCCTGAACATGCAGAAAGGCGCGAATAGGATCGTGATGACCTACAAGACTCCGGGCGCCCTTGCGGGGCTTGCAGTGAGTCTGGCGACCGCCGCCGCCCTTGTTGCAGCGGGGCTATTCACCAGGCAAAAGAAAAGCCGCCGTTAAAGAACGGCGGCTTTTACTCTCGAAAAGTTAATAGCGGCTAGAGCGTCTTGAGGTACTCCCCCAGCTCTTCCTCCCAGTCGGGCATGTGGAACCCGACCGACTCGAGTTTGGACAGGTCGAGCGCGGAGTGGACCGGGCGCGGGGCGACGGGGCCGGCGGCATTCGCGTAGTAGTCGGCGGTCGACACCGGCACGACCTTGTCGCCATTGCCGTTGGCGGCCTCGAAGACGGCGCGGGCGATGTCCGCCCAGGACCTCACGGCACCGGAGCCGGTGCAGTCGTAGGTACCGTAGGGGGCGTGCGAGCCCAGCACGTGGAAGATGGCCTCGGCCATGTCGCGCGTGAAGGTCAGGCGGCCCAGCTGGTCGTCGACGACCGTGATCTGCGCGAGATTGTCCTCGGGGTCGGCGACGCGGTCGGACAGCCCCTTCATGGTCTTGACGAAGTTGTGGCCCTCGCCGATGACCCAGCTGGAGCGCATGATGTAGTGGCGCGGGCAGCCGGCCACGGCGATGTCGCCGGCGGCCTTCGTCTGGCCGTAGACGGACAGCGGGCTGAATGGCTCCTCCTCGTCATGCACCTCCTCGGTGCCGTCGAAGACGTAGTCGGAGGACACGTGCACGAGCGTGATCCCGTGCCCGGCGCAGGTGCGGGCGAGCAGGGCCGGCCCCGTCGCGTTGGCCTTCCAGGCGGTCACGCGGCCCTCGGGGGCCTCCGCCTTATCCACGGCCGTGTAGGCGCCGCAGTTGATGACGGTGCCGTAGAGCGACCAGTCGTATTCGGAGTAGGCGTCCGGGTCGGACATGTCGAAGGTGTCGATGTCGCAGAAGTCGAAGTCCTTCGCCACGCCGCGCTCCTCGGCGAGCGCGCGCACCGCATGGCCCAGCTGGCCGTTGCAGCCGGTGACGAGCGTCCTCTTGGGCGCCATGGGGACGGCGTCCTTGAGCATCGGGTGGTTGAGGTCGGCCTCGGAGACGGTGGCCTGGTCCAGCGGGATCGGCCACTCGATGGCGAGCTCCGGGTCGGCGAGGTTCACGAAGGTGTAGGTCCTCTTCAGCTCCAGCGACCAGTGGGCGTCCACCAGGTACGTGTAGGCGGTGCCGTCCTCGAGCGCCTGGAAGGAGTTGCCCACGCCGCGCGGGACGTAGATGGCCTTCGACGGGTCGAGCGTGCAGGTGAACACCTTGCCGAAGGTCTCGCTTCCCTCGCGCAGGTCCACCCAGGCGCCGAAGACCGAGCCGCGCGCGACGGAGATGAACTTGTCCCAGGGCTCGGCGTGGATGCCGCGGGTGACGCCGCGGCTGTCGTTGTAGGAGATGTTGTTCTGGACGACGCGGAGGTCGGGGATCCCGAGCGCGCACATCTTGGCGCGCTGCCAGTTCTCCTTGAACCAGCCGCGCGAGTCGCCGTGGACGGCGAGGTCGACGACCTTCAGGCCCTCGATGCCGGTCTCCACCACGGAGAGGTCCTTCTCGAATGCGATGTCTGCCATGTGGGAAAAGCTCCTATCG
>URZJ01000087.1 GCA_900552395.1 uncultured Collinsella sp.
ACACCCAGGCCTGCCCAGCCATCGAGGTCAAAGCCGGTCGTCTGCGAAATAAGCGCCGCCACCAGGACCGAGCCCGAGGTGATGACGTCGTTTTTGGAGTCCTGTGCTGTGGCGATGAGCGTCTCTGAGTCGATGCGGTCGCCCAACGTGCGGTTGAACGCGGCCATCCAGAGCTTAACGAGCATGGACAAGACGAGGGCGGCTAAGGAGAGCACCGAATATGCAGTGGGGGAAGGCTTGATGATCTTGGTGATTGACTCGAGGATTAGGTTGATGCCGACGGCGCAAACCAGGACGGCGACAAACAGACCGGCCAGGTACTCGTAGCGGCCGTGACCATAGGGGTGGCCCTCGTCGGCCGGTCGGCTGGCAAGGCGGAACCCGAGCAGGCTCACGATGTTGCTCGAGGCGTCGGAGAGGTTGTTGAAGGCATCGGCGATAAGCGAGACGGAGCCGGCGAGCAGGCCCGCGATGCCCTTAGCCAGGCACAGGGTGATGTTGAGGCCAATGCAAATGAGGCTTGCGGCAAAGCCCGCGTTGGTGCGGCAAGATGTATCGACCGGCTGGCCCTCGCTGCCGGGAACAAGCGTATGTACCAGCCGATTTACAAATAGCATAGCGGTCGTCCTCACAATCATGTTTAAGGGGATAGTGTAGCTCGCGCGGGGGCGCCGTGCACCGATGCTCAGAAAATGCAGCAATAGTCTGCCGGTGCTAACGAGCGAGCCTTCTCGTCTGCCTGAGTGGTCCATTTTGGGCCACATGGGTATGGGCATGTGCCTGTTTGCTCGACATACTTAATGTCGACAGCCCCTGTGCAAAGGAGGACGTTTCCATGGACGAGATGTTTGCCATTAAATGTCAAAACTGCGGCGGCCCTATGTACTCGCACCAGGCTAAGCGCAGCTTTGAGTGCGCCTATTGCGGCACGGTGGTTCCGTGGCAGGCTGATGCGGGGGAGCCCAAGAGCGCCCTGGGCATTCGCCATACGCCGTTGACGGTGGTGGATGGACTGCTCAAGCTCACGCATGTGTCGCAACTCGAGCGCCCGGAGGACCCGGACTGGTATTTCTCCTGGAACATCTGCTGTGGGAGGATCGCGGCACGGCGCAGGAGTTCCAAGAGGCCACGCATGTGAGCATTCCTTGCCCCTTCTGTGGTGCGTCCTTTGAGGGCGAGTCGACCCAGCGCGTGTTTGAGTGCCCGTCCTGCGGCAACAAGATCGGCATTGCCGACCTGCTCAAGCCGGGGACGTTTAGCAAGCGCCTGACCATGGGCGTAGGTGCGGAGTATGTGCCTGAGCAGGGTATTCCTTGCGAAATCTCGCCGCAGCAGGCACGTGCCAACGCGCTGCAGCTGGTGCGTCAGTATCCGGATGCCTTTGCCGGGCACGATGTAGAAGATGCGATCCAAAACGACATGATGCTCTTCTACTTCCCCATGGCGCTGGCGGACCTGCGCATGATGGTGAGCTTCCCGGGCAAGGGCCTGAGCAAGGAGACCCTGGTGTACTACGAGGTGCTCGACTGGGCATATCCCAGGGCAAACTACCTGGACGTTCGCCTCATGGGCATTTTGGAGCCGTGGGACTTTGCCAAGGTTGGGCCGTTCGATCCCGCCATGCAGGAAGGTGACTTCCGCGTTGTCTCCGTCGATGCGTCTACCAAGGACCAGGTGGTCATTGATAAGTTGGCGCTCGACGTTGCGGGCAACGACGCCGAGGCTGTACTGGGGCTCAATAAAAAGAGCATCCGCACCTGGGCGCGCAAGGCCCGCAAGCATAAGGACGGTCTGGTTATGGTGCCGGTCTACTTTGTCGATCGTCCCGCGTCGGATGGACGCGATGGCGAGCAGGTGCGCATTGCTGTAAATGGCCAGACGGGCCGCGCGGCCGCGGTGGTGTTTAGCGACAAGCGCGAAACGCATATCGTGGCGCCGCTCAAACCCAACGTGATGCTGTCGGGCGAAAGCACCGTGCACGCCACGCCCGTCGAGGTCAAATACGTTAAATCTCCGTTCCTATACCAGATCGTACGCCGTGGAGGCGGCGGGCAGCCGCGTCAGGTGGCAGCGGCGACGGAGGGTTCTTACCGAGAGGAGAAGCCCAAACGCAAGGGCTTGCTCGCTGCGATCTTTGGGAAGTAGGGAAGCGGAGCCGGGGCGTCGGGCTGCATCGCAAGGTCATGAGACGAATTTAAGACTGCTGGGAACGTGCTACTATTGCCGATAGCCTTAATCTTGTAAGAAGCGGAGACCAGATTATGGGTTTTGCGGATCAGCAGCTTCAGCTTCAGGTACCGTATTCTCCTGACGACACGTTTAATGCCTTGAAGGCAGCTATGGAAAAGCTGCCTAAAGTAAAAGTTGATAGTGCATCGCCCACAACAAGAACAGTTGCAGCCGAGATTGGTATGAGCCTTTGGTCTTGGGGCGAAAATATCAGTATTTCGGTTGTTCCAGTTGAAGGCGGATCTGGCGTTACTGTCAAGTCGTCATCTAAGGTCAGGGCAAACGTATTAAACGGGGGCAAAAATGCAAAGAATATTGTCGAGATAGTCGATGCCCTATCGAAGGAGCTTGAGCGGTATCCGCAGGTTTCACAGACTATTGAGACGCTGGCGGATAGTGGTTGATGTAGTTGCAAGGCTTGAGAGGCTCGCAGCACTGCGTGAGAGTGGAGTACTTACCGAGGAAGAGTTTGCTGCAGAAAAGGCAAAAATCCTTTCGTAATCAGACACGATGGTTGGATTTGCATTCTATTATTGAACTTGTTTATACCAGGCTGAAAACATCGTGTGTAATAAAGGTGCGTAGTAGCCTCGTCTTGATTGGCGGATGTAAATAAACGGTGGAACGGCTGTAAAAGAGCCTTGCCACTGGGTAAAATCAGGATGTGCCGCGGAACCCGCTCCTCAGTCGGTCAACTTTGGAAGCGCGGGCAACGCAGGTATTATCGTCTAAAGGGCCGGGTGCAACCGGCCCTTTGCATGACTCCCTTCGCTATCCGTTACTGCTTATATTCCCGCCAGATCGAGTAGAGGTTCCGGGCAATGCCGGTCACATACATCGAGAGGCGCAGGATTTCAAGAAACAAGTTCATAGGCTTCACCCCAATCGGAGATCGGAGCGTTGCCCGCAGGCGGATTCCGCGGCAGTCAAGATTTTACCTCACAGGCCGCGGTGGGAGACATCCTACCCACCCCATGGTTTGGAACAGTGTCGATCTAACGGGCAATCAAACCTCTAGCACTCTTTGAATTGAGCAAGCATCTGCCCGAAGGTGCTGAGTTCGAACGGTTCATAAATGAGCGAACCGCCGTCCGCGGTCCTGTAGAGCCCGCAGGGGAGGTAGCGCCCATCGGGGAGGACGTAGAGGTTGGCTTCTTCCTTCAGTCCTGCTGGAAATAGCGGAATCCCGTTTTCGTCCACTTGGAACTCGTCTATATTCGCGATCTTCCTCTCCATGATGCCTCCTGCCTTATTTCTTGAATGGCACCCTAAAACAAGCAGCTCTCAATCAGCTCTTTACCGCGCAGGGTGTCAATCCACTCCTGCGGAATTGCGTCGATGCCGTATGCCGTGCCGGCGAGGGCGCCTGCGACGGCTGCGGTGGTGTCGGTGTCGTCGCCCAGGTTGACGGCGGCAAGGACGCAATCTTCGTAGCTGTTGGTGTTAACAAAGCACCAGCTGGCGGCCTTAAGGGTGTCGCGCACGAAGCCGCCGGACCTGATTTCCTGCTCAGGCACACCTTTCAGATGAAGCGCCCACGAGGGAAGCGTGCCGTTCATCACGCCCCTCATCAGCTCGACAAATATGACGCATGCATCGGTCGACGTTCTGTGGGCGTGCGTTATCGCGGAGACCTCGCAGATCTCGTCGCCAGTCGCGTCGACAAACGCCAGGGGCGCGATGCGCATGAGTGAACCGTTTCCGTTGTCGCGTTCGCCGGAGCCGCCTTTGCCGGTGTGCAGGGCGCGGGCGGTCGTGCCGCCGTAATCGAAAACGCCGTCGATCGTATACTCGCCACGGGCAATCCAGCCTACGAACTTGTCGCGCATGTCTGCGGTGTCGATATGACCGGGCTCCCTAATCGAGTCGCAGGTGGCAAGCGTCATGGACGTGTCATCGCTCCAGGTGCCGGCGGGCTGCCCATGCGTACCGTAGCCGATCATGTCCGTGCATTCGAACGTGCCACGAGGTCTGAACTCGTAGGGAACGCCCAGCGCGTCACCGACGGCAAGCCCATAGATGCAGTCGCGCAGTGTTGTTTTCGGTCTGTGTGTCATGGAAAGCTCCTCTTTTCCCGGGTGATGTGGAGCGCCGTCGGGGGTATCGGTCGCAACGTGCTGCTATCCTTGCGCTTCGCCATGAGTCGCTTCGTTGATGGCGCGGTACTCGGCACTCAGCTCGCGCGCCAGCTCTTCCTTGCTTGGAAGATACGGCAGGTATTTGGCGGCAAACACTTGGTCGTTGTCTTCGGGCAGCGTGTACTCGACGATCGAATTGCTTTTGTCCGCGCAGAGCACGATGCCTATGGGCGGATTGTCGCCTTCGTTCATGAGCTCACGCGTGTAGTAGTTCACATACATTTGCATCTGGCCCAGGTCCTGATGCGTAAGATCGTCCGTCTTAAGGTCGATGAGCACGAAGCAGCGCATCAGATAGTTGTAAAACACAAGGTCAATATAGAAATGGCGCCCATCAAAGGTGATGCGCTTTTGGCGCGCCTCGAAAGCGAAACCACGGCCAAGCTCCAGCAGGAACTTCTGAAGATGCGTGATGAGCGCCTGCTCTAGATCGCTCTCGCGAAACGCGGCATCGTCCGAGAAACCTAAAAACTCCAGCACATATGGGTCGCGGATGATATCCTCGGGGCGACGAGCCGGGGTGCTCTTTTGGATTTCCTGGGTGACAGCCTCCTTGTCTTTGCTGGCAAGTAGGCGCTCGCGGAACATAGTGTTGATCTGGCGCTCGAGCTGACGCGTGCTCCAGCGAGAATCGGCACATTCGTTCATGTACCATGTTCGAGCATCAGGGTCGGTTATACGCGATAACCTGCGGTAATGTGTCCAATTCAATTCGGAACGCAGCGCGTTCCGAATTGGGAACGCAAGATAAAACTGACGCATGTATCTTAAGCTTCTGGCGTTGAAGCCTCTGCCAAAATCCTTAGTCAATCTAACGGCAAGTTCGTCGATCAGTGCATCGCCATACTTGGCGCGCTCCTCTCCGCCCTGCTCATCAACAATGCTCTTGCCGATCTCCCAATATGCCTCAACCATCGCAAAGTTAATGGCGGTATAGGCCTTGTCGCGAGCGGCGTTGAGAATCGAGGAAACCTGCTTGTAAAAAACTTCTGGCACGATTGCCGATTCCCCGCGGTTTACCAGTTCACCCATCAATATCGCCCGACTTTCCTCTTGAGGAGTGCATCTTTATTGCATTTAGTTTAAAGCCTCGCGCTGACACGAATTGCTGCGTTGTCTGGCACCTTCGCATGGGGGCCTTGCGGTGACTAAAATGTGGCCATAGAGACAGTTTTAACGAACCCCATGGGAGTGGCACGCATGGACAACAACACCTTGCTGTTTCAGGACAAGGGTTCGGGTAGGTTTAAAGACGTCAAGATCTACCCCAACCGCATCGAGGTGCTCAAGAAGGGCACTTTTGGTTGCAAGCACGCCGAAATTGTCTATCTTAAGGACATTACGGGCGTCAATAGAATCAAAGGCCGCGATGTTTTTCTGCGCAATCGACTGTTGACCGCTTGCGTCTTTAGCCTGAGTAGCCGTGCGAAGACCCAGGAATTTGTGAACGCGCTGAACATGGTGATGTAGCCGATAACGGTGTTCGGTCCAAGGTAAAAATCGGGGCGCAGAACGGTATTCTGCGCCCCGATTGAGTTGATGCGCCCAAAAACTGGCTTGCCTATTCGTTAACGTCCTCGGTATTGTCGCGGTCACTGGCAAGCATTGCTGCGCCGGCGACCGTTGTCGCCACGGCGGCGGCAGCGAGCCCGGCGGCAATGCCAGAGTTGTCGCCTGTGCCGGCAAGCTTTTCGCCTGAGCCCTTGCGCTTGTTGCCCTTGTCGTTCTTGTCGGCGCCGCCTGCGTTGGTGCCGTTGCCGTTGCCGGTGTCCGTAGCGCCTGCGTTGCCCGAAGCCGTCACGGTAAAGCTTGCGGCTCCGTCGCTGGCGAGCGTGTAGTTCTGCGCCGCGTCGCCCAAGAGACCGTTCACGCGCACCCAGTACGTTCCTGCGGCAAATGTTTCGCCCTCGGCCATTGCCGTGCCCGGAGCGCCGTTCGCGTCGTGCACAAACTCGAGCTGGGCCGTGCAGGCATCGGTTTCGAGCTTGCCCTCGAGTGATGCCGCAATCTTGGCGCGCACGTCCTCGCCGGCCTTAAGGCCCTCGAGCCCCTCAAAATGGGGCGTCAGCGCGCGCGGGTCGATATCGATGGGCACGGAACCCTGCAGCCCCGTAACGGTCTCGTTGCCCAGGGCGTCGACATCCACATATTCGATGGCAAACGCATGGCCCGAAGCCGCCACGTTGAGTACGTTGCTGCTGTCGACAAGGCGGAAATGGCCCTCGCCAACGGTCTTGCCATCCTGGAGCGAGGCATCGCTCAGCGAGTCGCCGTACGTCATGCGCATGCGGGTCGGGAGGCAGCACGAAGCCGACTGCGTGTGCTTCGTATCGTAATTGTAATTGCGCTGGTAGATGCTCCGGGCCAGCGCCGCATCAACAAAGTCGGATGCGATGATGCCAATGTGCTTGAGGTAATCTGACTTTGTATCCTCGATGCCGCTGGGATTGATGTACGGGCTCTTGTACAGATGCTCGTTGACTACTCGCGCTGCGGTAAATGGGTTGCTTCCTTGCTTGTGATTCGTGCAGCTGGTGTAGTTGATAGACCAGCAGCGCTCCAGGACTTGCTCCTTGGCCCCGTTATCGTCCTCGACATCTACCTCGTTGCGGGTGAGCTTGGCCGTTTCCTGCAGGGCCATATCGACCCAGCTGATCTTGTCGGTTCCGGTGCATTCGTAATGGTCCTGGGCATATACCTTGGTGCAATAGGCTTTTTTGTCGCCTGTTTCCCCTGCGGCTTCAAAGCCTTGCGCGTTTTGGACGAGACACATAGAGGAGCTGCTGGGGTGTGTTGCGATTTTGTTGTCCCATTCGGTTAGGTC
>URZJ01000088.1 GCA_900552395.1 uncultured Collinsella sp.
AAGTCCGCCGAGCGCACGGCATATCCGTCCATAGCGCTGTTGGCAAACGGCGAAATGTCGATATCGGCCACCGCGTCCTCTGCCAAGGGAAGACCGGCGGCCTGCCACACGGGAATCTCGACAACTTCGGTGCGATTCACGTGCGACAAGACGATCGCCTGCGCGTCCTCCAACGGAATGAGTTTCTCAACCATATACACCTCTAGCATGCTGCGGCGCGCAACAAAAGCGCCGATTCTTTATGTTTCTCTCAGTATAATCCCTCGACGCGCGACCGCGACTTGGCCTGTACCCGCAAATACATCTGTCGGCCGCAAGCCGCGAAACAAAACCAAAACCAACCCACCGGCTCGTCGCGTTTACCGCGTTTTATAATGCTCGTGTTGCAACCCAAAAGAGGAACGTATGACTTTTACCGACAAACCCGAAAGCGCAAACGAGGCGCAGGATCATTCCCAGCCGCTCGACGACGGCGGCCTTTTCTCCCTTAACGACGTCATCATGGCAGGCAGGCAACAGCTCACCCGCTCCGAGCATCTCTTGGCTGCCGACACGCGCCGCAACGCCCGCAACCTACTCGCGAGCGCCAAGCTGCTCGTGCTCGTAGTTATCGTCTCGCTCGCCATGGGCGTTGCCGCTTGGGCGTTTTTGGCCTCGCTGAATATCGCGACCGACTATCGCGAGCACCATGAGTGGATTTACGCGCTGCTCCCCGTTGTGGGCGTTGCCACCGCATGGGTGTACAAAAACCACGGCCTCGCCGCCAAGCGTGGCAACAACCTGGTCATCGACTCCGCTCTGGGCACACGCCTCATCCATATGCGCATGGCCGTCCTCACCTTCGTCTGTTCCACGCTCACGCACCTAACGGGCGGATCGGCCGGTCGCGAGGGAGCCGCGGTGCAGATTGGCGGCACCATCGCCAGCAACATCTCGAACCTCGCCCACCTCAAAAAGCATGACCACCACGACCTCATGCTCGCCGGCATCTCGTCGGCCTTTGGCGCCGTATTCGGTTCGCCCCTTGCCGGAGCTTTCTTTGGCATGGAGATGTGCTTTATCGGCAAGATCGACTACACCGCGGGCATCTACTGCCTGGTCGCCTCGTTTACCGGCTACTTTACATCACTCGCCCTGGGTACCGAGTACGAAGCGAATGTCATTGCCAACGTTCCCAACATGACGCCCAAAACGGTCGTTATCGTTGTTATCAGCGCAATTATCTTCGGCCTGACGGCACGCCTCTTTGCCTGGTCGGTTCGAACAGTCAAGAACCTGTACGGTCGCTTTATCACCAATTACCTCATTCGCGCACTTATAGGCGCACTCGTGGTTTTGGCCGCCTATGCCCTCCTCGACGCCTGGGACTACGCCGGCCTTTCCACGTGGCTTTCCGGCGCCGGATTTGCAGGCAACACCACCCTGGCGGACGCAGTCATCAAGTTGGTCGTCACAGCGCTCACCCTAGGCGCGGGCTTCCAAGGCGGCGAGGTCACGCCCCTGTTTGGCATCGGTGCGGCACTCGGTGGCTGGATCGGTTGCCTTACTGGGCTCGACCCCAGTTTTCTGGCGGCTCTCGGCATGCTCGGCGTGTTCTGCGCCGGCCTCAACGTGCCCATCACCACCTGCATGATGGCCATCGACCTGTTCCACGGCACAGCCGCCGGGTTCTTTGTCATCGTGGCCTTTATCAGCTACCTAACCGGCGGACACCGCGGCGTGTACCCCGCCCAGCGCATCATCTCACCCAAGCGCCGTTCGCTTATTGTGGATGAGGGCGGTACGGTAGCGGATGCTATCGAGCGCCACAACGACCTGATAGAGTAGACGTTAGTATTCGCCGTGCAGCCACAATCGGGGGCAATTCGACCCGAGCGCGACCGCACCGTCACGTTATACGCCGGGAGTCGCCCCATGCACGCAACTGATTTTGGTCGCACGCTCATCATCGCCAACCCAGCCGCCCAGTCGGGTGCGGCGCGCGAGGTCGCTGAGCGCCTGCAGCGCTTTTTAGACATGACCGCGCGCTCATCCCAGTTTGACTTGGTACTGACCGAGCGCATGGGGCATGCCAAGGAACTTGCCGCACAGGCCCAGGGCTACCGCACCGTTATCGCTCTTGGCGGCGACGGCGTGATCCACGAGGTCGTCAATGGGCTTATGAAGCAAAAGCAGGACGCCCGCCCCGCCCTTGCCGTCCTGCCCGTGGGCTCCGGCAACGATTTTGCCCAAACGCTCGGTATCGACGATTTCTCCGGCAAGGATTTTGGCGCGCTGCTCACCTGCGAGCTGCAACGTCAGGACATCGGGCGCATTCGCTCATGGAGCCCTGCAAGCGGTAGCGGCGAGGCGACGGTCGAGTATTATGACCAGACGCTTTCGGTCGGTATCGACGCCGCCATCGGCCTGGGAACCACCGAGCTGCGCAAACAGACTGGCTTGACGGGCGCTCCGCTCTACACCCTCTCGGGCCTTGAGCAGTTTGGCCTACGCTATCGCAACTACCCCATGAAAGTCAGCTTTGACGGCGCGCCCGCCGAGCGCGTGCGGGCGATTATCATGGCGATTCAGCTGGGCCCCACCTATGGCTCGGGCTATCGCATCTGCCCCGATGCCGACCCCTGCGACGGCATACTCGATGTCTGCTACGCCTGCGGCCCCGTCCCCCGCGCCGTTGCCCTGCCTATGTTTCTTTCGGCCAAGGACGGCCACCACACCAAGTTGCCGCCGGTTCGTATGCGCCGCTGCCGCCATGCCGAGCTCACCTTCGAGCAGCCCGATTACCCCATCCAGGCCGACGGCGAGCCCATTGTCGCCTCGCGCATCGAGGTTGACGTCCTCGGCAGCGCCCTCCAAGTTTGGCACCCCGCCCGCTAGCAAGGCCAGCGGGACAAACGGCTACTCGTCGCTGCCCGGCTTGCGACGGTTGGCCTTTTTAATGGCTTTGAAGTGCTTGTCATTAAGCCTGCGTTGGCGAGAGCGCTGGGGTACCTTGGTCTTTACGCGTCGGCGCGGTGGACGCCCGCGACGCTCAAGCTCAGCGCGCAGCTTACGCAGGCAGCTACTACGGTTTTGGAACTGACTGCGGCTCTCGCGCGCCGTCACGGTAATCCCCGAAGGGATATGTTTCATGCGCACCGCTGAATCCGTTGTGTTCACACCCTGACCACCCGGGCCCGTAGCGCGAAACACCTGCACCTCGCAATCGCGCGCCAACTCTTCGGCCGCCATCGCGGCATAGCGCGCATACTCGCGCCATCCCATCTTGTTCTCATCCATATCAACACCTCCCCTCATACAAAAAAATGTGACAAAGGGACAGTCCCTTTGTCACATCGCATACCAATCGCTTGTGTTGCGCGCTTAGGCGAAGGTGATCTCGCCGTTCTCGCAGTCCATATCGGCAATGCGAGCCAGGCTCTCAACGCGGAAGCCGCGCTCGCGGAGCTTATCGCCACCGCCCTGGAAGCCTTTCTCCACCGCAATGCCAATGCCAGCAACCTCGGCGCCCGCAGCCTCGCAGATCTTAATAAGGCCCTCGAGCGCACAGCCGTTGGCCAAGAAGTCGTCGATAATCAGGACCTTATCGCCCTCGGACAGGAAGCGCTTGCCCACGATGACCGGGTACTCCTTCTGCTTGGTAAAGGAGTAGATGGTCGTGGCATACTGCTCGCCGTCGAGGTTAATGGACTGGGCCTTCTTGGCAAAGACCACCGGCACGCCGCCAAAATGCTGAGCTGCAATGCAGGCCATGCCAATGCCCGAAGCCTCGATTGTCAGGATCTTGTTGATCTCGACGCCCTCGAACAGACGGGCCCACTCAGCGCCCATGTGATCGAACAGCTCAACGTCGCACTGGTGGTTGAGGAAGGCATCAACCTTAAGGACGTTACCGGCCTTTACGATGCCGTCATGGCGAATACGATCCTCAAGCTCCTGCATGGCGCAACCCCTTCTCGCGGCAACGATACCGCGCGATTAATAAACGTTGTTCGATAGTCTACCACGGACCGACCCCCGCCCGTCCCACAAGCCACATCGCACCACAAACCAGTCTTTTTGGGACGGCGCGAATCGTGGCAGACAGCCTCCCAACACGCTAATGGCGGGCGCGCATCTTCACCAAACGCACCATGGCGAGCGCAAAGCCCACAGCGGCCACAGCCATGAGCACGTAGAACACCGAGCGAAAGCCGAATAAGAACACATCCGAACGGCCTGCAACGAAACTGGTCACGGCCTCGCCCATCGCCACGCTCATCTGCCCATACAGGATATGCGACGCCGCCGTAATGCCCACTGCCATGCCGGCATAGCGCGCCAAACTGCCCAAGCTGCCCGCAAAACCGAGTGCCTCGCGCGGAGCCGAGCCCATATACAGCGAGTTATTGGGGCTCTGGAAAATCGACGTGCCGCACGACATAAACGCGACACAGCACACGATCACAGGGATGGAGGAGTGCTCGTCGAGCGTGCTTACCGCAAAGAGACCGCATACGTACACACCCAGGCCGACCGCCGTGGGACCCTCGCAGCCAACACGGTCCGAAACCGTACCCGAAAGCGGCCCGATAAAGGCATTCACCATCGGCAGCGCCAAAAAGAGCAGTCCGGAAATATCGGAGCTAAAGCCATGGGCATCCTGGAAATAGAACGGCAGCACAAACTCAGATGCACCGATGCCGATAAACACAATAAGCATGCATGCCAAGTTAATCGTAAAAGCCGAACTCGCAAAGCAGCGACGCGCGGCCTCCGCCAGCGACATGGGGCGCTCGCCGGCCTCCGGCTTAACATGCGGCAGTGTGTAAAGCCCCACGATAAACGAGATGACGCCAATGGGCAGGTTGATGAGGAAGATGCTCTCCCAGGGAAAGCTTGCCACCAGCATGCCGCCCAGCACGGGGCCGCACATCATGCCGAGGGCCACAAAGGTCGCGAGGATACCCATAGCACGACCGCGCTCGCGCGCCGGAAACGACTCGGTGATGATACCCATGTTGTTAGCCATGGCCGCCGCGCAACCGACTCCCTGAACAATACGTGCCAGGATAAGAACCTCGAGCGAGGCCGAAAGGCCGCACAGCAGCGAGCCGACCGTAAAGACGATGACGCCCAACTGGAATACGCCCACCTTGCCGCGCACGTCGCCCAGACGGCCAAACGGCAGCATAGCCACGCATGTCGCAAGCAGATACACCGAGCTCACCAGCTGGATGCGGTCGAGGCCCACGCCCAGCTCCTTTTGCATCACGGGCAGTGCCACGGTCACGACGGTCGAATCCAGGCACGCCATAAACGTCATGATGAGCACGGTAAACAGAATCGCCCATTTGTTCTTGCCATGGGTGTCGCCCTCTAGGGCAATGTGCTCGCGGCGCAGCTGCTCTGCGGTTTTCTCCATATCCATCCTTTCGAGTGGCGCAACACAAAAACGGGGCCCCAATCGCCTGCAAACAGCCGCGATTGGGGTCCCGCCTACGGAATCGGAACGTAAAGGTCGCCGAAGCCCTCTGTCGGCATCGGCGACTTATGCGAACGCTAGCCTAGCACTGCTCGAGAGCCTGCTCAAGGTCGGCAATCAGGTCGGCCGTGTCCTCGAGGCCGCACGACAGGCGCACCATGTCGGCGGAGATGCCACAGGCGATGAGCTCCTCATCGTTCATCTGACGGTGCGTGGCGTTAGCGGGATGCAGGCAGCAGGTGCGGGCATCGGCCACATGCGTGGCGATCTGGGCGAGCTTGAGGCTCTTCATAAAGGTCTCGGCCGCCGCACGACCACCGTTAAAGCCAAAGCTCACAACGCCGCAGGTACCGCTAGGCATGTACTTCTGAGCCAGGTCATAGTACTTGTCGCCTTCCAGGCCCGGATAACTCACGAAGCGCACCTTGGGATGGCTCTGCAGGAACTTGGCAACGGCCAGGCCATTCTCGCAATGACGCGGCATGCGCACATGCAGGCTCTCGAGCGAGCTGTTCAGGAAAAACGCCGCCTGCGGGTTCTGCATAGGGCCGAGGTCGCGCATGAGCTGCGCGGTGGCCTTGGTAATGAAGGCGCCCTCGCGACCGAACTTCTCGGCATAGGTCACGCCGTGGTAGCTCTCGTCGGGCGTGGTGAGACCCGGGAACTTGTCCGCATGGGCCATCCAGTCAAACTGGCCGTGGTCGACAATCACGCCACCCAGGTAGGCTGCATGGCCATCCATGTACTTGGTGGTGGAGTGCGTGACGATGTCGGCGCCCCACTCAAAGGGACGGCACATCACAGGCGTCGGGAAGGTGTTGTCGACCATCAGCGGCACGCCGTGGTCATGCGCGGCATTGGCAAAACGCTCGATATCGAGCACGGCAAGGGCAGGGTTGGCGATCGTCTCGCCAAAGACGAGCTTGGTGTTGGGCTGAAAGGCTGCTTCCAGCTCCTCATCGGTGCAGTCGGGAGCAACGAACGTGCAGGTAACGCCCATGCGGCCCATGGTATGGGCAAGCAGGTTGTAGGTACCGCCGTAGATGGCAGAGCTCGCGACCACGTGATCGCCGGCACCGGCCACGTTAAAGATCGCGAGGAAGTTCGCAGCCATGCCCGAGCTCGTGAGCATCGCAGCAGTGCCGCCCTCCATCTCGCAGATCTTGGCGGCAACCAGATCACACGTGGGATTCTGCAGACGGCTGTAGAAGTAGCCCGACTCCTCCAGGTCAAACAGCTTGCCCATGTGCTCGGACGTGTCGTACTTCCACGTGGTTGACTGGTAGATAGGCACCTGACGCGGCTCTGCATCGCCCGGGCGATAACCGCCCTGAACACACGTGGTACCGATGGTCTGCTCGCTCATATCCAACTCCCTTACTTGGGTTTTGATTTTATTCGGTTCACGATACCGCTACCCCGCACCCCTCTCAACCCATCCCGCCGATAGGTTATGAGACAAATAAATCAGGGGCATTCGTCTCAGCCTTAGGCATTTATTCGATGGATATACATGAGGCATACATGAAGCTCTCGATGATTACATGCCCCGTCACGGGTACCATAGGCGGGTACACCGTGACCAAGGAGACAACGATGAAGCAAATCGATACAGCCCAGCTCGACATCACCGCCTGTCAGGCTCAGGCTGCCGAGTACCACGCCCGTGGCTTTAATTGCGCGC
The DNA here is from genome assembly GCA_900552395.1 of uncultured Collinsella sp. Classification (GTDB taxonomy): domain Bacteria; phylum Actinomycetota; class Coriobacteriia; order Coriobacteriales; family Coriobacteriaceae; genus Collinsella. The sequence continues at coordinate 7,149 of URZJ01000088.1, forward strand.
AGGCCGTCGCCTGCACGCTCGCGCCCGCCGTCGGGCT
>URZJ01000089.1 GCA_900552395.1 uncultured Collinsella sp.
AAGACATAGCGGCGCTTTTCGGCCTGCGCCTTCACAAACTCGCGGACCTCGCGCGAAAGCTCGGGGTAGAACGGGGCGAGCATGGGATCGTCGTCGGCGGCGATCAGGATGGTATAGAGTGCCGGCGCCGTGTTGACGCCGTTGATCACCAGAGTCTGATCCTCCATGTCGCGAGCGGCCTGCTTGGCAAGCTTCTTAAAGGAGAACGGGGCACGGGTGGCACCGAAGATGCCGGCCACGTGGTCCTCGAAGATGTTCAGGAAGTTCACGAAAGATCACTCTCCGTATAGGTTCTTTGGTATCCGAGCAAATATAGGCATATCCCAACGATTATAGAGGATAGGGTTCCCGCAACCGCCGCCTTGGCGACGACCGCGGCTGCAAGGCTGGCAATTTCCATATGGTGTGCAAGACAGGACGCCGCTGCGCAGCCGATGCCGGCGACAGCGATGGCGGCGATTACGGCAAGGTTTGAGCCCTGATCGGCACGCTTGGCATGGGCGTTGAGCAGCGCAGATGACGCCGCGGCAGTTGTCGCGACCAGCACAAAGGCAGCCCAAAGGAGTGGGTCTCCCAGCGCTGCGGCAACGTTACCGAGCCCCAGCACGCCTCCGGCTGAAAGCGCGACCGTGGCCAGACGGGCAAAAAGTGCGCCCATGCCCGTTGCCGCGGCGGCGCTTGCCGGGCCGAGCCAAAATGACGCGACGCCGGCGGTGACCCCAGCTGCCAGGAAGGTATTGCCGGTCAGACAGCCAAGCGCGAGTGCACAGGTGAGTGCGGCGCTCGCGGCAGCCTCGGTGCGACCCCAGGCGATCCACCAACCGGACATGGCGGCGGCAAAGATCACCGCGACGGGCAACATCGACAGGACGCCCTGTGCCTGCATGGTGGCGTTTGCCATGAGCACCAAAAAGCCCACAGCCGAGATGGCCGAGCCAATCTGGGGGGCCAGGCCGGCCGCCGCTCCGATCGCGATAGCCGCAATGACCAGGCCGGGAAGCGCCGCGACGCCGGCCGTCTGCATCAGCAAAAAGCTAAAGGCGCCGCACGTTAGCGCCGAGATAGCGTGCATGGCGTAGTCGCGCGCATGGCTCCAGCGCGTGCCTGCCCAGCCGAGTGCGGGGTCGACCTCGATGACGTCGTCCTCGTAGTGCGACGGCTCGATATCGTCGAGCTCCTGCTCGTCATCCGAAAGTTCGCCAACCATTTGCTCCAGGCTGCGACGGCCTTCGCGCACGCTGCCCAGACCGGCAAGGAGCTGGTCGCAAAATGCCTCGATGCTGTTGGGGCGGTCCTGCGGCATGGGGGAGAGCGCGCTCATGAGCGCGGCCTCGGCTCCCGGGGGAAAGTGTGGTATCAGCTCGCTGGGATAGGTGGCGCCGCCGATGATGCGGCCGAGCGAGTCGGCGGGCGTGGCCGCCATAAAAGGAGCGCTGCCGCACAGGCCCTCGTAGATCACACAGGCGAGGGCAAAGACATCGGCGCGCTCGTCGACCGTGCCGGTCTCGATATCGAGCTGCTCGGGCGGCATGTAGCCGATGGTGCCGCCGCGTGAGCCGCCAAAGCCACCGGCGGACGACAGCCGCGCCATGCCAAAGTCGGTGAGCTTTACATTGCCCGAGTGGTCGATGAGCACGTTGGCGGGCTTAATGTCCAGGTGGAGTACGCCATTACTGTGGGCGAAGGTGAGCGCCTGGCCCAGGGCATCGGCAATGGCCGCGGCCTCGTCAAAGGTAAGTGAGTGGCCGTCCGCGCGGTGCAAAAACTCGGCCAGCGACATGCCATCGACATATTCCATAACCAGGTAGGCATAGGCTGTGTCGTGCGTAAAGTCGATAACCTGCACGATGTTGGGATGTTGAAGCATGGCGGCAGTGTGCGCCTCGCGCAGGACATCCATGATGTCGCTAGCGGGCATGCCGGCACCGTTGATAAGGGGGATGCGTTTAATGGCGACGCGGCGGCGCAGGTGCGTGTCGCGGCAGATCTCGATGGAGCCAAAACCGCCGGTCGCAAGTGTCTCGAGCGGCTGGTACCGCTTGAGCAGCTCGCGAGAGCTGGTGCCCTCCAAAGGAACGTCCGGCGAGAACCGGGCGGTATGTTGCGAGAAAAGCGGCATGGCCAACCCTCGTGCGTTTAAAGTTCGTTTGCGAGCGGCGGGCGCGGGGCCGAGCCGTTCGCGGTGGCATAGATGCTGCTAGTGTAGCACGCTCGGGCAGATGGCGAGGATAGCGGGATGCGAGGTGGCCCGATCGATTCGGCCCGTTTCGGCTCGTTTGGAAAGCGCATCTCAGTTTTCAGCCAAAATATGGGATGCGCTTTCCAAATGGGGTGGGCTGCGGAAACTGCATCCCAGAATATTGCCCTGGAACGGGATGCGCTTTCCGAACCGGCGTCCAAAAGGAAACCGCATCCCGCTTTGATGTGGGGACTGCGAACAAAAGCCGGACCGTGATCTGGCGCGGATTGGAGTTCGCCTGAATCATTGATGCTGGCTGGTGTGAGAACAGAGATAAACGAGCGGCTCGAGCGATATAATGACACGCTATGGAGGCCGTATGCTCTTTTCCCGCCGTTCTGCTACATTTGCCTGCGCCATTGCGCTTGTCGTAATGGCGGTCACCCCTTATCACCGGTTTTCATCTTCAATCGGCCTAGCGTCAGGTGCAATGACCTGGCTCGTTATCCTGGGCGCATGCCTCGCGGCGTTTGTTCATGGTGCTGCGCTATGCAAGGGGGGAATGAGAAGGCCGAGGCATCTCGGTGCCATCGGTGTTTTCCTTGGTGTTATTGCAACGGTTCCCGAATGGGCCGACCTGGCTTTCTATGCTCGCGGAGACTCTATTCCAATCGTGTTTGCACCGATTTGGTTGTTACATGGCGTTTCGTGTGTCTCGTGCTTTGTTGGGTCGCTGCTTCTCTCATATGTTATTTGGGGCACGGCGGACTCTCCTTTGACGCAGAGGTCGACACGGACTGACGAAAGGGAAACTCGTCACCCGCAGGACGCGATTTTTACAGAAACAATAGCCGTCATGTCTTGCCTGCTGTTTTGCTGTCGAGTTTCATGGAGAGTCGTTCCCGAGCCATGGGGGATGCCCCCTGTAACGGCCGCGTCAATTGGCCTTGCGCTTTTAATTCCGTTGGTCTATCTCGCATTGACTGTGGCCCCGCCGTTTTGCCGCCCTCGTGCCTTTGGCCATGGGCGGCGCGACGTGTTTGCCTGTTCTGTGCTCGTAGCAGTTCCTATTGGTCTTATTCCGGCTGTTGAGGCGGCATACTTCGCAAGCGATGCCGTGGTCATTGCATTGCTGGCGATGGGGTCCGTTATCGCTGCTGCCTTCGTATGCATGTTGCTAAGGGGGAAACGGGACAACAATTCGGATATCGCCTGTGCGTCCGACACATTCGATGCGGGGGTGTTTTCCCCTGTCCTCTCGCCTAGAGAAGAGCAGTTTGTTCGACTGCTGCTCAAAGGGAAAACGCCGGCGGAAATTGCCAAGGAGACGGATACGAAGCCATCGACGGTGAGAACAACGCTTCACCGAGCATACGGGAAGGCGTCGGTTGCGGGCTCACGCGAGCTCGTGGCGCTGTTTGCGGGTGAGGGCGAAGCTGTAGAGTCTGAGCTGTCGCAGCGGCATGCTGACGATATAGTGGCATCAGCTCGAACGCGCCGGCTGTTTCGATACCTGCTCACATTATTCTTTATCCTCCTTGCGGCGGGGCCCTTGGTAATGGCGGATAGCGATTGGGGGTCCGGTGTTTCGCGGGCTGTCGCCTTTTCCCTCTTAAGCTACGCATTGGGTCTCGGACTGCTTCTGTCGCTACGCTACGCGGGTGGAAAAGCGAATCGTGGCGCTGCGCTGGATAGAGCGGGTGAAGCGATTTGGCTCGGAAGCCCGTACGTATGGGCGGTGCTATCTGCTGTGGAATGGTCTTTTATCTATATCGCGGCATTGATGTGCATACGCGTTCCGTTGATGGCTGTGCCGGTCCTGTTTTGCGGCGTGGCGTCTACGGCTTCGCTCGCTGTTGGGCTGCGTCCGTTTAAGGTGCATGCCCATGCTCGGGCTATCGTGCCGTTGGTGTCAATGGGCATGGTTGCCTTAATCTATGCGGTCGCTAGGGGGCGAATCCATGGACTTGCGGTGCTGACGGGGGTGCTGCTCACATATATAGTGATGCGAAGCTGTCCGCAGCGCAAAATGCTTGGGATATGGATGCTTTGCTTCGGGGCGACGGCTCCTGTTTGGGCTGTCTTGCTCAATATGGTGCAGGATCTGACGGTTTTCGAGCCGTTGTTCCTCGCGTCGTTGTTGGGGCAAAGTTCGGCTGTCAATGTCGTCGTGGCAACGGTGATTGTTTGCTGGGCTGTGCCCATGTTCGTTACGCACATCGCGCTCGCCCGCTCGGTTGAGGACGAGAAGGCCGTCTTGGAGTACCGGGCGAACGGGTCCACCGAAACGGCCCGCGTGCGCCAGCTGGCCCTGCTTACGTCGCGCTCCCTTTCTGATGTTCAGTCGCAAATTTTGCTGATGACGGCAGAGGGGGCAACGACAAAGGCCATTGCGGAGGATGTCGGTTACGCTGCATCTACGGTGCAAGCGCTGCGGTCTGCATCTTACCGCCAGTTGAAGATCAAGAATAAGGCGGAGCTAATTTTATTGTTATCGCAGGTAAATAACGTGTAAACGCCTGAGCAATCAACTCAATAGCGGGTGTTTACAGACATCTTTCTCTATTCATGCGAAGGTTGCCGTGCGTCGACGCATTGTTAACCGCTTTTGATTGGAGAAGGCCATGATTAAGCCAAGGAGCGCTATTGCTCGAATCGGAGTCGGCTTGGTGATTGCAGCTGGTCTGTCCCTAGGGGTTCCCGCTGCATCGTTTGCACAAGAGGAGTTTGACACCTCTCAGGTTTCCAGCATTACTCAAAACGCCGATACGGGAATTACGACCTGTACGAACAATGCCGATAAGGCATTTAGTTTTCAATGTGCCGGGACGAGTGCAACTGGCTACCGTCAAAAGGATGATTCCTCATCGCTCTATCTGGATATCCAGGGCCATACGGGAAATCCGCTTCGGTTATATACAGACGGTGCGTATAACACAAGCGGTAGCGGCAGCATGAATTGTACTCAGGGAACGTATCGTTCGAATCACAAGGGACAGTGGGAAATGTATAACCTCGTCCGTGAGAACGGGCGATCTGCGGCGCGACTGACTGCATGGCGGAGTCTGGCTACGGCACTGTTATTGGTGTATGGAGCCCCGACTGCGTCGGGCATTTCCACAAGCTTCCCGCATAGTTGTTTGAAATGGCTCCCTTCCGGCTTTCTGGGTCGGAAGGGGGAGGAGGACGTATGAACCAAAAGCTCGCAAGATACGAACTGTCGAAAACGATTAGACGTCCAGCTTTTATCCTTGCTCTCTTGATTGCGGTCGCAGTTGCAATAGCTGCCGCGCTGGAGCCGTGGGCAAATTTGGAAAAAGAGCGCCACAACCTTCTTTCTTTTGGTTACGGCGTTGGCGTGCAAGCCGAAAATTATCTCGGTCAAACACGTGAAAGCAGCTTCGGTAACTGGATTGTTGTGAGCGCGAACGCGCCACTGTCTGCGTCGGTGTTTTTCTATGCACTGCCCCTGCTTGCAATGTTGGCTGGATCTTGGTCGTGTCTCTTTGAGCGTTTGAGTGGTTATGACATGCAGATATGCACGCGCGTTTCCAGAAAGGCGTACGTGAACGTAAAGATGCTGTCTGCTTTCCTCTCCGCGTTTACAGTGACTGCCATTCCTCTGCTCGTCAATTTCCTGATCGTCTCGATGCTTTTTCCTGCGTATCTTCCTCGGGTCGATGAGTCGACTTACGTAGGACTTTACCTGCATAGCTACTTCTCCGGTCTATTTTATTCGCATCCTTTGTCATATGTGCTCGCATACACGCTGTTCGATGCTGTCACGCTCGGGACTTTATCCATGGCTGTAACTGGCTTCTCAATTTTGTTTCGTAGCAGAATCAAAGCGATAATTGTCCCGTATCTGCTAATGGTTGCGTGGCATTTTGCAAATGGCTGGATCTTCGGCGTAATGGCTTGTGTGGGGTTTAACTGCAATATCCTCAACAGCATCAGGTCGGAATCGCTGAATAACTGGCCAGACATTCGAGCCGGTTTTGCGGAAATCATATTATTGACCCTTGCTTCGTTGGCTTTTTCTGGGGCGTGGAAAAGACGCGAGGTGGTCTGATGCTGTTTAGGCTGGTCGCCGCGGACCTGAGGACCGTTTTGAAGAAGAACATCATCACTTTTATTGCAATTGCGGCAGTGACCGTTGCGAACTTGGTGTACGCCTACGGATTGTCTTCTGTGTATGGGGTTAGAACGGATACCTTGGGGTTTGCGGATAATCTTGCGCTCGTGTTTGCCGGATCTGCTCCGTTTGAGCCTAGGCCCGGGGTCATGTTTGTGCCTCCGCTAGGATGGCTATTTCTCATTCTGCTTATTCTCTATACAACACTCGACTATCCGACCGAATCGTTGCACGGGTTTGGTTTGCAAGCGCTTGTTCGATGCCGGGCAAGAACCCTTTGGTGGGTCTCGCGTTTTATCTTGGTGGCGGCAGTAACGGCATTTTCACTGCTCGTGGTGGTTTGCTCTGTTGTGATTTGGAGCTTGGTGGTGAGCTCCTCGTTCAGCGCGGTCATTCATGGTGAGTCGCTTCAACTGGCTAATTTGGCGCCGTGGTTTCTCAAAGCTGCCGAGGCAGATGCGCTGCCGTTTTTCATAGGTCTCTTATTTGCTTTTGAGGCGCTTGCGTTTGCGCAGGCAGCGGTTGGGTTTGTGCTTGGGTCGTCAGTCTCGTTTGTGGTTTTAATGAGCTACCTGATCTGCTCGGCATATGCACGACATTGGGCGCTATTGGGTAACGCCTTGATGCTGTTGCGCTGGGGTGGAATTGTCAAAGAGGGAATCGCGGCGGGCTCGAGTGTCTTGTCATCAATTGGGCTTATGTCGTTATGCCTATCGTTGGGTGGACTGTGGTTTCGAAGGGCCGACCTTATAGAAAAGGGGGACAAGATATGAGTGTGATCGTAAGGGGCGTATCGAAGCGCATGGGTAAAAACGATGTCCTGCGCAAC
>URZJ01000090.1 GCA_900552395.1 uncultured Collinsella sp.
GCACCACCGTCGACATCAACATCGGCGACAAGGCCGACGACCCGGTCTTTACCATCTCCGACCTGCTGATCCACCTCTCGAGTGAGCAGATGGCCAAGCCCGCCAAGGACGCCGTCGACGCCGAGATCCTCGACGTGATCGCGGGCGGCCGCCCCGTCAAGTTTGACGAGGACGACAAGGACGCTCCCAAGGAGCCCGTCAAGCAGATGTTCCTGGATATCCTCAAGGAGCAGTACGACGTCGAGGAGGAGGACTTCCTCTCCGCCGAGATCGAGGTCGTGCCCTCCGGCCCCGCCCGTGACATGGGCCTCGACCGCTCCATGATTCTGGGCTATGGCCACGACGACCGTGTCTGCGCCTATCCGTCCATGCTCGCCCAGATCAACGTCGCCAACGTGGAGCGCACGAGCATCACACTCATCGTCGACAAGGAGGAGATCGGTTCCGTGGGTGCCACCGGCATGACGAGCCGCTTCTTCGAGAACACCGTCGCCGAGATCATGACGCTCGCCGGCGAGGATAGCCCGCTGGCCCTGCGCCGCGCGCTCGCCCGCAGCCGCATGCTCTCCTCCGACGTGTCCGCCGGCTTCGACCCGGGCTACGCCGGCAAGTTCGAAACCAAGAACGCAGCCTTTATGGGTCGCGGCCTGTGCTTTAACAAGTACACGGGCAGCCGCGGCAAGGGCGGCTCTAACGACGCCGACGCCGAGTATGTGGCCCTCATCCGCGACATCATGGACGAGGCCGGCGTGGACTTCCAGACCTGCGAGCTCGGTCGCGTCAACGCGGGCGGCGGCGGCACCATCGCATACATCATGGCTAAGTACGGCATGAACGTCATCGACTCTGGCGTTGCCGTCCTGTCCATGCACGCCCTGTGGGAAGTCGCCAACAAGGCCGATATCTACGAGGCCTATCGCGGCTACAAGGCCTTCATCGAGCGCGCGTAACCAACCCTTCATCAGTTGCGGTGAAATACAGACTAACCTGGCCCATAAACGGCCAAAACAGACCGTATTCCACCGCAACTTCCTTTTTGGCAGAGGAGAGTCCATGCTGCAGGTCGTCATTTCGCCCGCCAAGCAGATGCGCGCGGCCCAAGATGCTTTTGAAGTCCTGGGCATCCCACCCTTTGCGCGCGAGACGGCTCGCCTCCACCGCGCACTGCTAGATATCGAGCGGAATGAAGGCAGCGACAGCCTGCAGGCGCTATGGAACGTGAGTGACAAACTGCTGGGGCCTTGCCTCAACACCCTGCATGAGTTCGGGCCCATCCTGAAAAACGGCGATCTCGACAATCCCGCACTCGCCTGTCACCTCTCCCCTGCCGTCATGTCCTACCACGGCATTCAATACCAGAGCATGGCGCCCGAGGTGATGGATTCCGCGCAGCTCGCATGGCTGCAAAGCCACCTGTGGATCCTCTCTGGCCTCTACGGGTGCGTTCGCCCCTTTCATGCCGTCGAACCATATCGGCTGGAGATGGGCGCGAAGCTCGCCGTTGACGATGTCCGAGACCTCTATGCGTTTTGGAGCGACAAGCTCGCGCGGGCTATCGCCCCGGCAGGCTCAAACACCACGATCGTCAACCTCGCCAGCGTAGAGTACGCCAAAGCCGTTCTGCCCCATCTCGCGGACGACGCCACGGCCGTCACATGCCTCTTTGGCGAGGGTATCCGCAACGGGAAGCCCATCCAACGGTCGACCGCCAGCAAAAAGGCGCGCGGTTCCATGGTGCGGTGGATGGCAGAAAACAAGCTCGAGGATGCAAGCGGACTTACCGCGTTCGACGTTGGTTATCGTCACCTTCCCGAGCTTTCAAATAAAAACACTTTGGTCTTCCTGAACGAACAGGCCTTGTAGGACCACCGCTACTTTTGAATGTGCCGCCTAGGCACGGCGGCTATTGCGCCAAGCCGTCGGCTCTGGCAATTTCATTTGTCGAGCCGTCCTGATAGGTAATCTTGACATGTTCTACCTCGGACACCTTGACGCCCGACGGGGGCTCCAGGCGCCATTCCGTCAGCGCGATATCCATCGTCGTGGGCACATCCCCTTGATCTTTGAGCTCGACCGACAGCGTCTTAAGCGACGCATCGAAGGTCACGCGCTCGATTTCTTCACCTGGAATGGACCCGCCACTCAGCTGCAACTGCACAAACTCATCGCGCGGGTACCAATAATCGCCCGGAACGGCGAGCGTATTGGCATTACCGCCAGTACTCCTCACCGTCATAATCGGTAGGCTATCATCAGCCTCGAACTCCCAGCCAGCGCCGCCGCGACCGCCAAACGTCCAAATACAAAAGGCAATCACCAACACCGCAAGCACCGCAAAACCAATCGCAACAAGGCCATGATGGGCACGGCCCTCCTCGGCCGACACATCCCACTGCGTCTCTCGATATAGATGCTTGTCTTCCATGTTCGCCTCCCCGCAGGCACGCTCGTTAGGCCAATCGTACCCATTCGAGCTATACTTGAGCCCATTACATAAACGGGGAGCTTGCGGGACAAGACGGCAGGCTGAGATTGGGCGCGCCCGCCCTGACCCGCGAACCTGATATGGGTAATGCCAACGAAGGGAGCCGTGCCAATGAGCACACAGACCGAGCCCAAGCTCGTCACGCAAATCGACTTCGCCCGCGCCGGGCAGATCACGCCGCAGATGAAAGAGGTCGCCGAGCGCGAGCATCGCGATCCCGAGTACATCCGCGAGCGCGTGGCTGACGGCCGCATCGCCATTCCCGCTAACATCGTGCACATCAAAAAGGGCATGCGCGCCTTTGGCGTGGGCGAGGGCCTGTCCACCAAGGTCAACGTCAACCTGGGCATTTCGGGCGATAAGGCCGATGCCGTTGAGGAATGGAAGAAAGTCAAGATCGCCGAGGACTACGGTGCCGACGCTATCATGGACCTCTCCAACTCGGGCAAGACGCGCCAGTTCCGCCAGCAGCTCATCGACGAGACGCCGCTCATGGTGGGCACGGTGCCGATGTACGACGCCATCGGCTACATGGAAAAGCCGCTGGTCAAGCTCACCAAGGACGACCTGCTCGAAGTCGTGCGCGCACACGCCGAGGATGGCGTGGACTTTATGACCATCCACTGCGGCATCAACAAGTCGGTCACCAAGACCTTTAAGGAGACCGGCCGCCTGATGAACATCGTCAGTCGCGGCGGCTCGCTGCTGTTTGGCTGGATGGAGGTCACCGGCAACGAAAACCCCTTCTACGAGTACTTTGACGAGCTGCTCGAGATTTGCCACGAGTACGACGTGACGATTTCGCTCGGCGACTCCTGCCGCCCGGGCTGCCTCTACGACTCCAACGATGCCACCGAGACCGCTGAGATGATCGAGCTGGGCAAGCTGTGCAAGCGCGCTTGGGCCGCCGGCGTCCAGGTCATGGTCGAGGGCCCGGGTCACATGGCGCTCGACGAGATCGCCGCCAACATGAAACTGCAGAAGCGCCTGTGCCACAATGCCCCGTTCTATGTGCTCGGGCCGCTGGTGACCGATATCGGCGTGGGTTACGACCACATCACCGCTGCCATCGGCGGCGCCATCTCCGCCAGCTCCGGTGCCGACTTCCTGTGCTACGTGACGCCGGCCGAGCACCTGTGCCTGCCCAACGCCCAGGACGTGCTCGATGGCCTCATGGCCACTAAGATTGCCGCGCACGCCGCCGATATCGCCAAGAAGGTACCGCACGCCCGCGACATGGACGACAAGATGGGCCAGGCACGCCGCAAGCTCGACTGGGATGCCATGTGGAAGTGTGCTCTCGACCCGGTCACCGGCAAGAAACGCTACGAAGAATCCCCCGCCGCCACCGAGGGCACCTGCACCATGTGCGGCAAGATGTGCGCCGTCCGCACCGTTAACAAGGTGTTCGAAGGCACGACGATCGACCTCGGCATGGAGGACTAGCCCTGTCGCCGCGGCCGCCTCTGGCGGCGAGCCGATGCCTGTCAATTGTTGACGTGTGAACATTTGCTTGCATTTGCGTAAAGATTGCATCGCCCGCCCGGGTTCGACATAGAGTCGGCCCGGGCATCTTTATAATGCTGGCTTATAGACCCATTTGATTCCGACCGAACAAGGGAGCGAACATGGATCGTAGTAAGGTACCTGCCGTTCTATCCATCGCAGGATCCGATTCCAGCGGCGGCGCCGGCATTCAGGCCGACATCAAGACCATCACGGCGCACCGCCTGTATGCCGAGACGGCTATCACCGCTATCACCGCACAGAACACCCTGGGCGTCACCGCCGTGCAGAACATCTCCCCGAATATTGTCGCGGCGCAGATCGATGCCGTTTTTGACGATATCCGCCCCAACGCCGTCAAGATTGGCATGGTTTCCTCTGCCGAGATTATCGATGTTATCGCCGACCGCCTGAGCGCTTGGAACGCGACAAACGTGGTAGTCGACCCCGTCATGGTAGCCACCTCGGGCGCACGGCTGATTGCCGAAGATGCCGCCGAAGCGCTTACACGCCGCCTGTTCCCGCTGGCGACCGTCATCACGCCCAATATTCCCGAGGCCATGGCGCTGCTCGATTACGAGGTCGATTCCGAGCGCACACAGCAAAATGCCGCCATGCTCCTCACCCGCCGCTTTGGTTGCGCATCCCTCGTTAAGGGTGGGCATCTTGTCAACGAGGCCAACGATGTACTGGCCGAACCCGCGCCACTCGATGACGAGGGCAACCATTTGGGCGATCCGCTCACCACGTGGTTCCGCCACAAGCGCATCGAGACCGACAACACGCACGGCACCGGCTGCACGCTCTCGTCCGCCATCGCCTGCGCGCTGGCCCAGGGCATGGATCTTGCCGATGCCGTCAACGCCGGCAAGGCATACCTGACAGGCGCTCTGGCCGCCGGCCTGAACATGGGCAAAGGCTCTGGCCCCGTCAACCACATGTGGCAATATTAAGATTCGCAGCCCAAAACCGCCGCAAAGGGGACAGGCACCTTTGCGGTGGCTCCCACAAACATCTCGATCTGTAACAGTAACTCGGCAAAATCGACCCTAGATGTTACAGATCAAGACAAACAATCGATATCGACCTAAATAATCTTAATCTGTAGCATCTAGCCCGTTTTCGGCCTTGGAACTGTTACAGATCAAGACAAACAAACGAAACAAGCCCCCGCAAGGGGAACTCTGTGGTGGTTTGGGGCCGTGCTACTCACCGAGCATCTCTTGGAGCTTGGCTGCCACGGCATGTCCCAAGCTCTCGTGGCTTTCGGGCATCATATGCAGATAGTCGATATCGCCCGGCTCGGCAAACTCGGCGGCATTCAAAAAGTCGCAGCCAAACTGCTCGGCCACGTGCGCATAGTACTCGCCAAAATGTTCAGATGCCTCGACGGAACGCTCGTCAAAATCGGTCATATATACATCGGCGATCTGCGGCTTGATCTTGATAGGAGCCATCAGCAGGATGCGCGGGCAAGGCGCAGCGTCGGTCCACGGAAACGCGCGGACGGCGCGAATCAGCGCCATGGCGCCACGGGCGATATCGGAAGCTGTCACGTTAAAGACCGTCTTACAGTCGTTGGTGCCCAACATGATCACAATGGCGTCCAGCGGCTTATGAGCCTCGAGCAGCATCGGAAGCGCGCGAATGCCGTTGAGGTTAGTGTCCAGATGGCACATGTCGTCGCGTACCGTCGTGCGGCCGTTGAGGCCTTCTTCAATTACATGCCAGCCCTCGCCTAAGTCACGTTGGACCACGCCACACCAGCGCACATCCTGCGCATAGCGCACCGCGGTACCGTCGCGCATGCCCGCCGGATCGTAACCATAGGTGTTGCTGTCACCAAAGCACAGAACGTTTTTCATCGTAAGCTCCCCACTCAATAAAAAGCCGACAGGAGCAGCCTCTCCCGTCGGCTCGGTATATCGCATCACGAGCACCGTTTACAGGTACTTGCGCCAGTCGTCGTCATCCTCGTCATCCTCGGCAGCGGTCTGAGCCTGCTCGGCGGCACGGGCGGCTGCGGCGCGGGCGGCAACCTGAGCATAGGACTCCTCGTTTTGCTCGGGGAAGTTTGCCAGCACGTGCTCGAATTTGGCGAAGTCCTCGTCCCAGCGCGTAGAGGGCACGGCAAAGAAGACCTGCTTGACCTTGAAGTCGCCCGATGCGAGCTCCTTGCGGAAGAGCTCGGCCACGGCCTCTGCGTCAAAGCCGTTGTTCTCGCAGCCCCAAGCACCCAGTACGAGCTTCTCGCGGCCAAGCTCATCGCAGATAGCAAGCACAAAGCGAATGCGGTCGCGCAGGGCGTCAAGCAAGGCATCGTCGCTCACGCGGTACTCCTGGCGAGCACGCTTGGCGTTGGGTGCAGCGGCGACGATCACGTCGGCATAGGCGTGCACATGCTTGCGCTCGAAGCGCACCGCGGGCACCACCAGCGCACGGTTGCGGTACAGCTCACAGTTGATGTTGCGGCGACGGTTCTCACCGTACCATTTACGCTGCTTATCGAGGACGTTGTACAGATACGAATCGGCGCACAGCGTGGCCTCCTGGCCCAGATAACCCTGAATATATCCACCGCCCGGATTGGTAAACGAGGCAAAGGCGAGCACGGCCATGTCGCAGAACTGCGCATAGCCGCGACCGTTATCGAGGATTGCCTGCGTGGCGGAGGCATCAAGCACAGTGACCTCGGGCAGGACCGGAGCGGGCTCCTCAGCAGGCGCGGACTCAGCTTCGGCGATTTCCTCGGCAGGCTCCTCGACGGGCTCGGGCGCCGCCTCGGTCTCGGGCGCCGCCTCGACCTCGGCAGTCTCCGCGTTCGCGACGTCCTCGGCGACCTGCTCTTCGGGGGCCACAGCAGTCTGAACCTTGGCCTTCATCGCCGCGACAAAGCCGGCGGGCATGCCGTCAAACTCGCGAACACCGGCAAGCGAACGCTCGATATCCTTGGCGCAGGCCTCGGACACAGTCATCACATGGCGCTCGGCGGCCTTGGCACGGGCCTCGCGCTTGGGATTGGGCTGACCCGCTCGGTTGGACCTGCGGTTACGGTTCCTGTTGTCGACGTCTGCCATACATGGCCACCTTTCCTGTCGCTGCCGCTATCGGCTTTTCCCATCC
>URZJ01000091.1 GCA_900552395.1 uncultured Collinsella sp.
ATCGCCGAAAGAATGAGCGCGACCTGGATGATGTCGGTGCTCTGCTGGCTATTAAAGCCGTAGACGCCGGCCATGATGACAGCCGGGGTGATGATGCCGGCAAACGATGCCAGTACGTGCTGAAGGGCACACGGGATCATTTCCTTAACGGGAGGCATGCCTTCACGAGTGAACAGGGCTTCAGTGCCGTTCGTAACCGTCTCCTGGGTCATTTGACCACCAATCCTCGAAATAGTTGTTTTCGCATCTAACGCTCTATTGTGACGCAGTGCGGGGTTGAGGTTGTGCCTTCGTTGCATATCGTATTAAAGATGATTCTCATTCTCAATAATAATTTTTTGTTATCAGACTATTCTTGAGCTGAGACAATGCATTTCCGCAGGTCAGGAAAGTGTCTTGTCAAAATAACATCTAACTTTTCTTTTGGTCAACCGTTTACCGCCAAAATCATACCGTTCGTCTGTATTACGCAATGTACCTGCGAATATGCGAGTCAATAGACACCGTGTTACCATGAGAAAAAATTGTTATGAACATTTCCGATTTCACCCAAAGGAGTTGCCCGTGAACGAGACCGTACGCCGCTTTTTGCCGATGGTCGATTTCCTGGAGCAGATACTCGGTAAGAACAGCGAAATCGTGCTGCACGATTTCTCGGATCCCGACCACGCCATCGTCGATATTCGCAACGGCATCGTGAGCGGCCGTAAGATCGGCGGTCCCGCCACCGATCTGGCGCTCAAGATCATGCACGACCCCAAGTATCGCGACCTGCCGTTTATTACGGGCTACGAGGGGCGCGGTGCCGGCGGCAAGACGTTGGAGTCCGCGACGTTCTTTATCCGCGAGGATGACGAGATCGTCGGTATGCTCTGCGTCAACACCGACCTCTCGACCGTACGCTCCATCAACGCCATGGCGCAGCAGCTCATGGCGTGCTTCGACGCAGCGCCGACGCGCACGGAGCCCGCCCCTATCGAGGTCGAAAGCCTTTCGGAGTCCACCCAGGAGCTCATCGACCGCAGCATTGCCGAGTTGCTGAGCGCGCGCGGGCTGGATGTAGCGTCGCTTGGTCAGAACGACCGCGTGGACGTCATTCGCCACCTCAACGGCAACGGGGTGTTCATGCTCAAGGGCGCCGTGGCCTGCGCTGCCACCGCGTTGGGCATCTCGGAGCCCAGCGTGTACCGCTACCTGCAAAAAGTCCGCAAGGAGGGCTAAACGTGATCCCTTGGGGACGAAGGGAAACGGATCATTTTTGTCGCATCGCTTGACAAAAGACCCTGCAGCTCGCATGCGCTGCAGGGTCTTTTTGCATGTCATGTTTAGTTGTGGCCAACGCCTTAGAGAGCGGCGACGACCTCGATCTCGACCAGACCGCCAGCCGGAAGAGCGGCAACCTGGAAAGCGCTGCGCGCGGGGAACGGGGCCTCGAACTTGGAGGCGTAGATCTCGTTCACGGCGGCAAAGTCGGCGATGTCGGCCAGGTAGACCGTGGTCTTGACGACATCGGCAAACGTGGCGCCGGCAGCGGTCAGCAGAGCCTCGACGTTGGCGAGGGACTGCTTGGCCTGGGCCTCGACACCCTCGGGCAGCTTGCCGGTCGCGGGATCGATGCCCAGCTGGCCGGACAGGAACACCATGTTGCCAGTCTGGATACCGGGGGAATACGGGCCGATGGCTGCGGGTGCGTTATCGGAAGACACGACGGTCTTGCTCATGTTTTTCTCCTTACAAGTAAAAGGGAACGGGAGCGCGGCGTTCACACCGGGAGGCACAGTTCGGTCTGAACACCGCGCTTGATTGGGATAGTACTCAAGGTTTCCGCGCGATGCAAGATTATTATCACGCTGCGAGAATATTTTATCGCCCAACGGTTTCCCCGGACCGCTGAACGGTTCTCATGTGGAGCAGCCAGTCCAAGCTGCTGAAGACTTTATCCCGCTTAGAGCACGGGCATCGCCTGCCGCGACGGCACCACTATACTTTTGAGTATCTGAGCATTTTGAAAGGCAGGATATGACCGCAACCGCCAGTCGAACCACCAACCGCAGACCCGAGCTTTTGGCGCCCGCCGGAGGGCCCGAGCCCTTTGCCGCCGCACTCGCCGCCGGGGCAGACGCCATCTACTGCGGCATGGGCAGCTTCAACGCCCGCCGCAAGGCCACCAACTTTACCGACGAGGCCTTTGAGCAAGCCTGCCGCGCCGCGCATCTAGCCGGGTCGCGCGTCTACGTCACGGTCAACATCGTCATCAAGCAGTCCGAGATGGGCGATGCGTTGCAACTCATCCATCGCTGCTCCACGCTGGGCGCCGACGCCTTCATCATCCAGGACTGGGGCCTGTTCTTTGAGGTCAAACGCACGATGCCCGGCATCGAGACGCATATCTCGACCCAGGCGAACATCCACGACGACCGCGGAACCCTTTGGTGCCGCGAGCAGGGCGCCGACCGCGTAACTCTCTCGCGCGAGCTTTCCATCGACGAAATTGCCACCATTCACGATGCCGCGCCCGATGTGGACCTTGAGGTCTTTAGCCACGGCGCCATCTGCTTTTGCTACTCGGGCCTGTGCCTGCTTTCGAGCTTTGCCATGGCGGGGCGATCGGCCAACCGCGGCATGTGCGCCCAGCCCTGCCGCCTGCCCTACGAGCTGATCGACGAGAACGGACGTACGCTCTCCCCTGCCGGACGCGAGCGCGCGCTGTGCCCGCGCGACACCAACACTTCGCAGCTTGTTCGCCGTCTGTATGACGCCGGCGCCGCATCGCTCAAGCTCGAGGGCCGCATGAAGGCTCCCGATTACGTGTATTCCATCGTCGACGTGTATCGTCATCAGATTGACGATATGCTGGCCGATGTTTCGACCTCTAAGGACGAGGAAGCCGCCCGTCAGCGCCAGCTCAAGCGCTGCTTTAACCGCGACTTTACGCACGCCTATCAGGACGGCACCTCGGGCGACGAGATGATGAGCTATGAGCGTTCCAACAACCGCGGACAGATCGTGGGCACGGTGCTGGGCAGCCGCCCGGCCAACCGCGATGTGCGCGGCCTCAAGCCCGACGACCGCCGTCGCCGCGCCGCCATCGCCCGCATTGAGCTGTTTGAGCCCGTGGGCAAGGGCGACCTGCTGGAGCTTCGCCACGATAACGAGTTTGACCAGTTCCTGACCACCATTGCCGCCGATGACGCCGCTGCCGGCGATGTTATCGAGTGTCGCGTGCCCCGTAGCATGCCCGGGGGCTGCCGCGTCCGCGTGATTCGCAGCCAGCGTGCCATCGACGCCGCCGGCGCCGCGCTCAAGCGCGATGTGCTGCGCCGCCGCGCTGTTGATGTGTCCGTCGTGGCGCGCCTGGGCAAGCCGTTTACTGTCACACTCACCTGCTGTGACGACCCCGCGCTCACCGCCACCGCCACGGGCTTCACCGTCGAGGCCGCCAAGACCCGTGCGGTCGAGGCGTCCGATCTGGTTGAGCACGTCGGGCGCATGGGCTCCTCTCCCTTTGAGGCCGCGAGCTTTGAGGTGGCGCTCGATGAGGGCTGCGGCATGGGCTTTTCCGCCGTGCACAAGGTGCGCGCCGCCGCTTGTAAGGCGCTGGAAGAGGCCATTCTGGCACCGTATGAGGAGCGCGCCCGCACGCTCGAGCTACCGGCGACTGTCACCAATGATTCCCGCCCCGCGCCCGAGCACTACCGCGATGAGCCGCAGATCTGCGCTACCGTCACCTCGCTCGAGGCCGCCGAGGCCGCTCGCGCGGAGGGTGCAACGCGCATCTACATGACCACCGACGCACTCGATGCGGCCGAGCTCTCCCCTGCCGATGCATTTGAGCAGGGTATCGTGCCCGTACTCGACGAGGTCTGCCGCGCCGTCGACCACGAGCGCGTCGATCCCTGGATCAATGCCGGGGCCACCGTCGCCGTTGGCAATATCTCCGAGCTTGCCCTGGCCGCCCAGGTTGGCGCCACGGCCGAGATTCGCTCTTGCCTGCCGGTTCACAACACGCCCTGCATGGAAGCGCTTGCCGAGCGCGGAGCCGGTGCGTTTTGGCTCTCGCCCGAGATCACGCTCGACGAGATTGTCTCGCTCGGCGCCGCCGCGCCCGCGGCTCTGGGCACCACCGTCTTTGGCCGCCCGCGCGTCATGACAAGCGAGCATTGCATTCTGCAGGTTGCCAACGGCTGCATCCACGATTGCGCCAACTGCCGCCTGCGTGCCCGCAAGCTGTCGCTCAAGAATATCGACGGCAAGGTCATGCCCGTCCGCACCGACATCCACGGCCGCTCTCGCCTGTACGATGCCTACCCCATCGACCTCACGCCGCAGGTTCCTCAGCTGCTCGATGCCGGCGTGCGTCGTCTCATGGTGGACGGAACGCTGCTCGAGACGGATGAGGTGGGCCGCGCCGTCGCACGCGTCCGTCGCGCCGTCGAAGCAGCGCAGGCCGACCGCAAGCCCGCCGCCCGCCTACGTGGGGCGACCTCGGGCTGCATGTTTGTGGGAATCAGCTGACCGAAAGGCATACACGTGAACGAAGAACCTCAAGTCCTCTACTGCGACGCCTGGCTCATGGCCATCGACAAGCCCGCCGGCATGATCGTCCACGGCGACGGCACCGGCGAGCGCACGCTCACCGACTACGCCAGCGACCTGCTGCTGGCGATGGGCGACGGCTTTGCCGCGACCGACATGCAGCCGCTCAACCGCCTGGACCGCAACACCACCGGCGTGGTGCTGTTCTCGCTCGACAAGCAGACGCAGCCCGCCTTTGACCAGATGGTCATCGACCACGCCTTCGAAAAGCACTACCTGGCGCTCGCCGAGGGCAAAATCGACTGGAACGAGAAGCTCATCGACAAGCCCATCGCCCGCGACCGCCACGATAGCCGCAAGATGCGCGTTGGCGCCAGCGGCAAGCCGTCTCAAACGCGCGTGAAGGTGCTCAAGCGTCTTAAGAGCCGTCGAGGCCTGCCCACGCGTTCGTATATCGATGTCGAGCTACTCACCGGCCGCAAGCACCAGATCCGCGTGCATCTGGCCAGCGAGCATCACCCCCTGGTTGGCGACGACCTGTACGGCACGCCGCGCCCCTGTGGCCTCATGCTCCATGCCCACAGCGTGTCCTTTACGCATCCCGTAACCGGCGAGCACATCCACATCGAAGCCCCCTGCCCCTGGGAGCCCTAAACCACCACAATGGGGACAGACACCTTTGTGGTGGTTTTGCCGCAATGGCTCAGCCGCGGTCCCAAAACGTCTCGATCTGTAACAGTTAGAACCCGTTTTCCGGTCTATCTGTTACAGATCGAGACATTCGAATCCCCCTTAAGGGAAAATCTCAATCTCTAACAGTAACTCGGCATAATCAGCCTCAGATGTTATAGATTTAGACAAACCACCAGCGTCGCCCCAAGCAATCTCAATCTGTAACATCTAGCCTGCTTTTAACGGTCTGGTTGTTACAGATTTAGACAAACCGGCAGACAACGAAAGCGGCAACGCCCGTAATGGACGTTGCCGCTTTTCTATTGAGAGAACTAAATGATTTTGGCCTTGCCCCGTCGCTAGACCGTGATGACGTTGTCCATTGCCCGGTACTTTGCGGGCACCTCGCCCGCGGTAATAATTGTTGCGTCGCGGAAGTCCGCGAACTTGACGGGCGCCACCATGCCAAATTTGCTGGCGTCCGAGATTACGAAGCGTTTGGCCGTATGGCGCATCGAGATACGCTTGACCTGCGCTTCCTCGATATCGGGAGTCGTAAAACCCTGCTCGGCGGCAATGCCGTTGGAGCCCCAAAAGCCGCAGTTGAAGTTGTAGCGTTCTAGAGTTGCCAAGGCATCGGGGCCAACGAGCGCCTCGGTCTCGGGTTTGAGCTCGCCGCCCAGCACCACGGTACGCATGCCGCGCAAAGCGAGATGCTGAGCATGGAGCACGGAATCAGTCACATAGGTAACCCCTTCGAGATGCGGAAGATGCTCGATGAGCTTGAGGGTCGTGGAACCCGAATCGATATACACGAAACTATCGGGCTCCACAAGCGCCGCCGCACGGGCGCAGATGCGCTCCTTGTCATCGTTATGGAGATCACTGCGCTCACTGATCGTTAAGTCGCGCGTCACGTGCGCGCGCTCAAGGCTTGTCGCGCCACCGTGCACCTTGGCGATGCGGTGCGCTCGGTCAAGCGTCTGCAGGTCGCGTCGAATGGTAGAAGCCGTCACACCCAGGGCATCGGCAAGCTCTGGCACCGTTACTGAACCAGCCTGCTGCACCATCGAGACGATCGCATTGAGCCTATCTTCCGCGAGCATCGCTTACTCCTCCTCGGGGTAGACGACTCCCCAATCGGCACGGAGCTTGGTCATCAGCTCCATAACATCAGAAGCATAATCCAGAAGCTCACGCTTGGAATCATCGCCGGCGACGGCCTTCTCGAGGTCAGCCATCTCGTAGCACAGCGCGTAGGCCTCGGTGCCGGCGTGGACCTCCTCACGGTGACCGTCTGCAGTCCACACGATGATCGCATGGTCGGCACGCGGATACTCGTTGACCTCGATATAGCACTTGTCAAAGCTGATGACCGAGCGCTTGGGCTGCTTCGAGTGGAGCGTAAGGCTCACGACGCCCAGCTGCTGCTCGGCGTTTCGGCAGACAATGCCGCCCGCGACGTCAACGCCAGTCTCACAGGTGTTGCCCAGAGACACGACCTCAGCGGGCTGGCTTGCCATAAAGAGGCGCATGACCGAAAGGGCATAGACGCCGATGTCGAGCATGGCGCCGCCGGCAAGGCTGCGGTTGTAGAAGCGGTTGGTCAGGTCGCCGTACTCCTTATAGCTGCCAAAGTTGAGCTGGGCGAGGTTCATGTGGCCAAAGTCGCCCGCATCCATGCGACGGCGCAGCTCCTGATACAGCGGCATGTGGAGCACCGTGGTGGCATCCATAAGGACCACGTTGTGCTCGTCGGCGATGGCGCGGG
>URZJ01000092.1 GCA_900552395.1 uncultured Collinsella sp.
CAAATGCGCGCCCGGCCCCACTTCTAAGTTGCGGTGAAATAGGGACTGTTTTTGCTGGCAAAAGGCCTAATTAATCCCTATTTCACCGCAAGTTTTGATCAGTTGTTGGGATTACTTCACTTCGACGGGTGCGGCGCCGGGGTAGCGTTCCTCAAAGTCCAGACGGTATTTGTTGTCGTTGGTGCCCGCTACGTTGTCGCGCGCCAGCGGCGCCACGATCTCATCCTTGTGGTTGGCGGGACTGGAGTACTCAAGGCTGATCTCCCAGGCATCGCAAATCACGTCGATGCGGTTCTCCAGATCGTTGTAGAGCGTGATGATGTCTTTCCAAGAGCTGTAGTTCTGCGAGTCGATGGGAACGTCCAGGTCCTCGACCTCGTCCTTCAGGTCGTCGATCTGATCCTCGAGCGCCTCGGCGGCATCGCTGGCAGATTGGCGCGAGCTGCGGTCATCCTTGAGATAGTACGTGTTAAACGTGGTAGCGCAGTCGCGAACCTGCTGATCAAGATCGGAGAGCCTGTTGTAGTAGGAGCTCAGCTGGTCGTAGACGTTCTGCTCGCTGATGGTGGCGGCATCGTGGGCGTCATCGTCATCATCATCGTCAAGCTTGTTGGGGTCACCCTTAACGGAGACGTCATCGTCGTCGTGGTCGATTTTGACCTTTTCGATCGTCGTGCCCTTGGTATCATCGACGCTCTTGTCGAAAGGCTTGATCATAAAGAACACGACCAGCGCGATAATCACGACGACTAGCGCGGCGATGATGCCGATGAGCAGGGCGTTGTTGTTTTTGGGGGTAGTAGGCGCACTGGCCTGCGGAGCAGCGGTCGGAATGGGTTGCTGAGCCGCGGCGTTGGCCGCCGCCCATTGCTGCGTCGTGTCGACTTCGGGCTGGGGAGCGGGCACGGGCTGATGGGCGGACTGCACGGTCACGTCCGCCTGCGCATCCTCTTGCGACTGAGAGGCCTGGCCATCATCGGTTGCCGGCGTTCCGCAGTTGGTGCAGAAGCGCTCGTCGTCTTTCAGAAGCTTGCCGCAATGGGTGCAAAACCGGGGCATGATGGTTCCTTCCATTCGATGTGTTGGCTAGATTATAAGGTGGTTCAGGTGCGGTTGGGCCGCGCCGACCCAACTGGTAGTGCGAGGACCAGTCGCGCCGCGCAAGCCCTGTCGCATGCGTCACAATGAGTGCGGCGTGCTGGGTGTCCGGCGCAGCCGTTTATCGACGGCTCGGTAGAATGCGATGGTGGGGAGTGAGTCTGTGTACTGCGGCGAGCAAGGTCGGGGTGGCGGCGATAACGTGGAGGCGTTCCGGTTCCCGCCGGGGGATACGCCCCTCGCTGCGCGCGATTGCTCGCGTCGGGTGTTTTGTGCCGGGATGTTGACTGGAGCGCTTGCCTCGGTGATGAGCCTCGGCGGTTGTGCCGCGCGCCGCAACGAGGCTGAGGGCTCCGCTGTCCCTGCCAAACAAAAAGCGAATCATCCGTCCGCTCAAAAGACGAAAGCTGTCTCCCAGACTTCTTGGATTGCCAACCTTCAGCAAGATATCGAAGCCCTTGTCGAGCCGTATGGTGGGTCTGCCTCGGTCTATGCTGTGGCGCTTGATCCTCAAACGTTCGCGTCGCTCGATGGTGAAGTCGCTGTGGCGCCGGACGCGCGACGTGTGGCGGCAAGCATCATCAAGCTTCCCGTTCTCGCTTGTGCGCTTGAGACCGTGACGGCGGGCGAGCTATCCCTCGACGAGCAGATAACGGTAACGCAACAGGATATCGTGGGTGGCAGCGGCAACATTCAGTCGCGCGGCGCGGGTGTGTCGTACAGTATTGACGAGCTGCTGCACGCCATGATCGCCCAGAGCGATAACGTGGCAGCGAATCTCATCATCAACCGGCTTGGCATGGATGCGGTCAATGAAACATGCGCCGCGCTGGGTTTGACTCAAACGGTGTTCGCTCGTTTGATGATGGATGCCGAGGCCCAGGCACAAGGTCGCGAGAACTATACGAGCGCCCGTGATGCTGCGGCCGTGTTGCAGCGGCTGGCGTCGGGGACAATCGCGACGCCTAGGCTGTGCGAGCGAGCACGCGGATATCTGCTGGCGCAGGAAGACGCGCGCGGTATTGTCGAGGGCGTTCCCGGCGGCGTTTTGGTCGCGCGCAAAACGGGCAGCCTGGCGAATGCTCAGCACGATGCCGCAATCGTCTACGCCGAACATCCCTATGTCTTGGCCGTCCTCACCCAAGACCTCGAACGCGAACAGGCCTTGGCCTTGGAGTGCGACATCTCCTCCGCTATCTATGCCCGCGCCCACTCCTAACTTGCGGTGAAATAGGGATTGTATTTGCTGTTAGAAGGCGTATCCAGTCCCCATTTCATCGCAACTTAGAGGGCCGGCAGTTGGGGACGTTCCTTTTAATATGAGCAGGACATTGTCAAGAGGCAAAATCGGGCCTGGCCCCAACGATATGGGGTCAGGCCCTCTCCCTATATCAACCCGTCCGCGGCGACCTCGGCGTGTCTTACCGACGCTCGTCTTTGCAGTTTAATATCCGCCCGTGGCGATCTCTCGCTGGGCAATCCGTTGCTACGGCTGAGGCTTCTACGTCGAACCGACAGTCTGTGCACGCGTGTGGCGCCCTGGGCGCTCGCAGAAAAGGGACCTGAGGTTCGCCTCAACGGCTTCGGATCGAACCGCTTCCGGGATGACTGGCTTATGTGCGGGGGACCGCCCCCTACGCCTCCTCGGCCATGAGGCCGACCGCCCACACCCAGCAGGCGAGCTCGCGCGCCGTGGCGACGTTCGCCTTGTTGCTGTGGACCCCGCGCGCGAGCAGGGCCCCGCGCCTCTCGACCAGCCTCCGCACGCCCTTGGCGGCATGCCTCCGGGCGGCTGGGTCCGGGGCCTGGCCCTTGGCGAGGTCCTTCGGCCGCCCCGAGCACGTCAGGTAGTGCCACGCGGCCTCGACCAGCGTCTTTCTCAGGTGCTTGTTGCCGGCCTTGGTGATCGCGCCCCTGCGGTCGCTCTCCCCGCTGGAGTGCTCGGAGGGCGTCAGGCCGACCCACGCGGCGAACGAGCGGGCGTTCCTGAACCTGGAGAACTCGCCGGCCTCGAACACGAGGTCGGCGGCGGAAGCGGTGTCTACGCCCTTGAGGCAGCGCAGGGAGTCGACCCTCTTCCGCCACCTGGGCTTGCGGGCCTCGGCCTCGACGAGCCCCTCGAGCCTCGCCTTCTCCTCCGCCGCCCGCCTGACCGCGTCGACGTAGTAGGCGAGCGCGTCGTTGTCGGCCCCCTCCGCGAACCTAATCGACTCGATCCAGGACCAGTGCGCCCGGGTCCAGTTGCCCTTCCTGCGGCCGGTGGGCGTCCTCTCGTCGAAGACGAGCCCGTGCCTTAGCAGGAACTTGGAGAAGCCGCTGCTTCGAGCGCGAGAGGTCGTCCCTCGCGTCCTCGAGCGCCCTGGTCAGGTCGCGGGCGGCCTCGCACTCGTCGTCGGGGACCCACACCTCGACCACGTTGCCGACCGACAGCATGCGGGCGAGGAACTCGGCGTCGTTGCGGTCGTTCTTCCTGCGCCTGTCCGCACTGGGCTTGATCATCTTCGAGACGGCGCCGACCACGCAGTCGACACCCAGGCCGGAGAGCCTCTTCTGCAGGTCGAAGCCCGTGACCCCGGACTCGTACACGCACCTGGCCCCGGGGCCCACGGAGCGGATCCACTCCGCGACGGCGCCGGCGTCGTAGCCGAAGGTCGCGGCGCGCACCTCCCCGGTCATGACGTCGAGGGAGACGGCCTTTATCGAGCGGGCGTGGACGTCGAGGCCGACGAAGGTGGTAGTATCGGACATGGGAGCCCCTTCCATGAATGCGGCGTGGCCGCCGCGGCTGAATTAGACACTCACCATTGTCGGCCTAATCCGCGGTCTTTCATGCAGCAGGGGCTCTCAATGTTTTTATGTCCTGCTCATATCGTCTCTGCCGGCAGTTTAGGAACGTCCCTAACTGCCGCCCCAATGACTAGGTCCGATTTGGGGTGCGCCGGACGCTGGGGTATCATGGCTTGGTTGCTATAACTTGCATTTACGCGCCTTGTAGGAAGGGGCTGCGCCCATGGCTTTTGAGCCCGCTCAACATAGCTTTATCACGCTCGAGGGTGTCGACGGCGCCGGCAAATCCACGCAGGCGCGTTTGCTGGCCCGCGCGCTCGACCTCGCTGGCCATCAGGTCGTAACTCTGCGCGAGCCGGGCGGCACCGCCATCAGCGAAAAGATCCGCGCCCTGCTGCTCGACCCCGCCAATACGGCAATGGGCGACACCTGCGAGCTGCTGCTCTACGAGGCCGCGCGCGCCCAGCTGGTGCACGAGGTCATCGCGCCCGCCCTCGCTGCCGGCATGGTGGTCCTGTGCGATCGTTTCTACGATTCCACGACCTGCTATCAGGCGTTTGCCGATGGCCTCGACCGTCAGATGGTACGCGATGCCAACTACCTGGCTGTCGCCGGTACGCATCCGGCGCTCACGCTCGTCTATCACATCACGCCCGAGCAGGCGGCGCTGCGCATGGCGGCCCGCGGTGCGGCCGATCGCATGGAGGCCAAGGGCATGGCCTTCCAGGAGCGTGTCTACCAGGGTTTTTGTGCCATTGCTGCCGAGGAGCCCGCCCGCGTAAAGCTCATCGACGCCACCGCGTCGATTGCAGACGTTTTCGCGCAGACGGTCGATCTGGTTCGTGCGCACGGTCTCGACATCCCCCAGGATGCCGTCGCCGCCGCGCTTGCCCAGGAGGCTGAGTAACATGGCCCCCGCTCAGGCAAGCCTGCTCGCCAAGCTCGACACCCAGGAACGCGTGCGCGACTTTTTGACCAACGCCATCGCAAGCGGCCGTGCATCGCACGCCTACCTGTTTTTGGGCGCGCCCGGTGCCGGTAAGCTCGACGCCGCATGGGCGCTTGCCCAGGCATTCCTGTGCGAGCGGGACGGCTGTGGCTCGTGCGACAGCTGCGTGCGCGTCGCGCGCCATACGCATCCCGACGTGCACTATTACACGCCCGAGAGCGCCACGGGCTACCTCATCGCGCAGACCCGCGAGCTGCTCGACGACGTGCCCCTGGCGCCCATCCGCGCCAAGGCTAAGGTCTACATCATCGACCGTGCCGAGCAACTGCGCGCCAACACCGCCAACGCACTGCTCAAAACGCTCGAGGAACCGCCCGAGGGCGTCATGTTCATCCTGCTGGGCACCTCGGCCGACGTGATGCTGCCCACCATCGTGAGCCGTTGCCAGTGCGTGCCGTTTCGGCTGGTGTCGCCCGCTGTGGCCGCGCAGGCCGTGAGCCGTGCCACCGGCCAGGACCTCGCGCGTTGCCGTATGGCCGTTGCCGTGGCGGGAAGCCCCACGCGTGGCATCGAGTTCCTCAAGAGCGCCGAGCGCCAGGACGCCCGTCGTCAGATGGTTCGCACCATCGATTCACTCATCGCTGCCGATGAGGCCGATGTGCTCAGTCGCGCCAAGTCACTCATCGTCGCCGTTAAGGCGCCGCTCGCCGAGGTCAAGTCCACGCAGGAAAAGGTGCTCGAGCAAAACGCCGACTACCTGTCGCGTGGAGCATTGAAGCAGCTTGAGGACCGCAACAAGCGCGAACTCAACGCGCGCGAGCGTTCGGGTATCATGGAAGCGCTGGCGAGCGCGCAGACGCTCATGCGCGACGTGCTGCTGACGCTTCAGAATGAGGCGGCAGACGTTGTGAACGAGGACGTGCGCGACACGATCGGGCGGCTTGCCGCGGCGACGAATGTTGCGGGTGCCACCCAGGCGCTCGAGGCGGTTGCCACCGCTGAGCGCAACATCGCCAGAAACGTTACTCCCCAGCTGGCCATCGAGGTCATGCTGTTCGATATCAGGAAGGCACTGAAATGCCGTTAGTCGTACCCGTTAAGTTTACCTACGCCTCGCGCGACCTGTGGTTCGACCCACAGGATCTGGATATCCTCGAGGCCGATTATGCCATTTGTTCTACCGAGCGCGGAACCGAGATCGGCCTGGTCACGGCCGATCCCTTCGAGGTGCCGCAAGACGAGATCGGTCAGCCGCTCAAGCCCGTGCTGCGCGTGGCGAGCGACATCGACCTGCAGCTTGCCGACGACCTGGCTATCCAAGGTGACGAGGCCATGGTCGACTTCCGCCGCCTGGTCAAGGAGCTCGACCTCGAGATGAAGCCGGTCGGCGTCGAGTACCTGTTTGGCGGCGAGAAGGCCGTGTTCTACTTTGCTGCCGAGGAACGCGTCGATTTCCGTCAGCTCGTCAAGGACCTGTCCTCGACGCTGCACATTCGCGTCGACATGCGCCAGATTGGCGTGCGTGACGAGACCCGCCTGGTGGGCGGCTATGCCCAGTGCGGCCAGGAGCTCTGCTGCACACGCTTTGGCGGACAGTTTGAGCCGGTTTCGATCCGCATGGCAAAAGAGCAGGACCTGCCGCTCAACTCGTCCAAGATTAGCGGCGTCTGCGGCCGCCTGATGTGCTGCCTGCGCTACGAGTTCGAGGCGTACAAGGACTTTAAGAGCCGCGCGCCCAAAAAGAAGACACTTATCGATACGCCACTTGGCAAGGCGCGCATCCAGGAATATGACACGCCGCGTGAGCAGCTGGTGTTGCGCCTGGAGAACGGCAAAGTCTTTAAGGTCAACTTGGCCGATATGACGTGCTCGGAGGGCTGCAAAAAGAAGGCCGCCGAGCAGGGCTGCAGCTGCCGCCCCGACTGCGTGACGCGCGACGTGCTCGAGCGCATCGAGTCGCCCGAGATGCGCCTGGCGCTTATGGAGCTCGACCGCGAGAACGGCGTCGACGTGGGCGATGGCCTGTCGAGCGCCGACCGTCTGGCCGGCACGTCGATGCCCAAGCGCCGCCGTCGCGATGCGGACGCCGATACCCGACGGCGGCGCTTGGGCAT
>URZJ01000093.1 GCA_900552395.1 uncultured Collinsella sp.
CCTTTTATATTCCAGTAGATTTTTGGGACATGCCTAGAAATCCACTAAAGAGCCCCCGCCTGGAATGTGCGTGCATTCCAGGCGGGGGCTGTCGCTAGCGTATGGCGTTGTAAGTCTTTAGGCCTCGTCGACGACCTTGAGACCGCGGGTCTGGTCGATCTCGTTGAGGAGGTTGACGCGACGCTCGTGGCGGCCGCCCTCGAACTCGGCGTCGAGCCACTCGTCGACGATCATCTTAGCGAGCTCGGAGCCAACGACGCGGGCGCCAAAGGCGAGCACGTTGGTGTTGTTGTGCATGCGGGAGAGCTTGGCGCTGAAGGGCTCGGAGCACACGACGGCGCGTACGCCCTCGACCTTGTTGGCAGCCAGGCTGATCCCGACGCCGGTACCGCAGATCAGGATGCCCAGGTCGACGTCGCCGTTGGCAACGGCCTTACCCACCTTGTAGCCGGCGATGGGGTAGTCAAAGCTCTCGGAGGTGTCGGTGCCAAAGTTCACGACCTCGCAGCCGCGCTCCTTCAGGTGCTCGGAAATGATGTTCTTGAGCTCGACGGCGGCGTGGTCGTTACCGATACCGATCTTCATAGATGGTTCCTCTCTGGTCTGTGCGGCGCAAATGCTAAAGGTGTTTACCGCGTTCGACTGCATGATAGCGCGACTTTTGTGTAAACGCTCGGGCGTTTTTTGATCAAACGCTTTTGCAGGCAACAAGACCCGCTTTTCATGAATGAATGCCGCCAGTTTGTGCTTGAGCGCCGTCCGCCGGAACCATGGTTGCGGTTTTTGATGCATTGTTATCAAATAGAAGAGCTAATTATTTTTGAGAGACCAGCCCGTTATGCAAGCAGGAGATACCTATGCCTACCGATTCCCTTCGTGATGCCGCGTTTTGCGATGTTTTGAACCGCGAGCTTGTCTGTGCGCTCGGCTGCACCGAGCCTATTGCCGTTGCCTATGCAGCGGCGTTGGCGAGCCAGACGCTCGGTTGCGAACCCGATCATATGGACGTTGCCTGCTCGGGCAACATCATCAAGAACGTTAAGAGCGTGACCGTGCCCAACTCGGGCGGTATGCACGGTATTGAAGCTGCAGCCGTGCTGGGTGCCGTGGGCGGTGACGCCAAGAGCGCGCTTGAGGTGCTCGAGAGCGTTAACGATGAAGACCGCGCTCGTGTGGCCGAGCTCCTCGCCGACGCCGGCTACTGCGATGTGTCGCTTGTCGAGGGTGTGCCCAACCTCTACATCAAGGTGACTGCGACGGCCGGGGGCCATACCGCGGCCGTCGAGATTACCGATCACCACACTAATGTCACGTGCCATACGCTCGATGGTATTCCGGTATGCGGCAAGTCGGCGGGGGAGTGCGCCGCCTGCGCCGAGCGCGTGGTGGCCGAGCGTGCGGCAGATAACGCCGATACGCCCATGTCCATTGATTCCATCATCGACTTTATCGAGGACGGTGACATTGAGGGCGCCCGCGCTGCCGTTGAGCGTCAGATTGAGCTGAATGGCGCAATCAGTGCCGAGGGCCTTGCGCACGCTTGGGGCGCCGAGGTGGGTCGTACGCTGCTGGGTGCTCGTGCCGATGACGTCGCCTGCCGTGCCCGTGCCCGTGCGGCCGCCGGGTCCGACGCCCGCATGAACGGTTGCGCGCTGCCGGTCGCCATTGTGTGCGGCTCGGGCAATCAAGGCATTACCTGCGCATTGCCCGTCATGGAGTATGCCGAGTACCTGCGTTGCGACCACGAGCGTCTGGTGCGCGCCGTGATGCTGTCCGATCTTATCGCCGTGCATATCAAGAGCTATATTGGTGCGCTTTCGGCGTTTTGCGGTGCTATTTGCGCCGCGTGCGGCGCCGGCGCTGCAATTACCTGGCTGTGCGGTGGCACGCGCGAGCAGATTGGCGCGACGGTCTCGAATACGCTCGGTAACGTGGGCGGCATCGTGTGCGACGGCGCCAAGGCGAGTTGTGCCGCCAAGATTTCGGCTGCCGTCGATGCGGCGATTCTGGGACATGACATGGCCATGCAGGGGCGTGGCTTCCGTGCCGGCGAGGGCCTGATCCAGGATACCGTTGAGCAGACAATCGCCAGTATGGGCTACGTAGGCCGTGTGGGCATGAAAGATACCGACGTCGAGATCCTCAACATCATGATCGGCAAAACCCAAGTGTGCTAGGACAGTTCGTCGGCTATTTGGTGCTCGTAGAAGGCTTCTACTACGGCGTTAAAGTCGCGGGCGAAGTCTTCCATGGTTCCACGCCAGGTGGCTCGGCCGGGCTTTCCTTGGCCAACATAGGCGGTTTGAATACCGCAGTCGGGGCTGGGGAAATCGCGCTTGGGGTCGTTGCCCACCATGAGGACCTCATGTGGCTCGAGCCCCATGACCTGCAGTTGCTCTAGATAATATGTGGCATCGGGCTTGCAGCGCGTGGCGTTGCCCATGTGCGTTACGAGCTCGAAGGGCGCGTCTGTCAGCTCGCCCCAGCCCATGCGGCATTCGATGGCCCCCTGCGGAAAGCTGGGGTTGGTAAAGAGCGCGCAGCGCAGTCCTGCATCCTGTACGGCCTGGAGCGCGGCATGTGCGCCCGGCATGGCTTTCGCATTGATCATGTCATCGTTCTTGTGTGGCAGGACTTCTCGATCGTAGTAGGTAAACGCCTCGTAGATGAGGGGGTCGGAGAGGCAAATGCCGCACCGGCGCTCAACCTCTTCCTGGTAGAACTCAAGATTGGTGCGATTGTCCGTACTGCTGCGACGATTGGCGTTGAGGTCGACCAGGATGGTGCCGAGGCGTGCCATCGTGCCACCGCGGCTGCGGCGCCCGATATCCGCGAGCATCGAAGAGACATCCTTAAAATATCGAAGGATGAACGCGTTGAGGTTGATGCTAAGAAGCGTTTCGTCCATATCGAAAACGACTGCTTTGAGCACGCGGGCACCTTTCTCGAAAAATCGTTCCAGAATCGTTGGCTTGGGATACTTTACTCCAAAGCCGTATGCCCAACTGCTTATCGTCAGCTTGTGGAGACAGTCGTTCACAAGATTGCGAAAAAGTCTCCATACGAGTAAAAAATGGCAGTTCACGCTTGAAATCGAACTCATTTCCCCGTAACCTATACGAACGTGATTGCATAAGCGTCACATTAGTATCTGTCGGCTCCCGAGTGTTCCTAAACGTTGTGTGCTTGTCGCACCCTTCTGTAGGTCCTAGCAATCGGGGCCCCGTAGTTCGAAAGGGGTCCACCTTTGAGTGAGATTCAGAACTCGTCCATTTTCTCTCTTGACGATGTCAACGAGGAGGAGATGAACAACCTCATCGACGGTACGATTACCGACTTTGATGAGGGCGATCTCGTTAACGGCACTGTCGTTAAGATCGAGCATGACGAGGTGCTCGTTGACATCGGATTTAAGTCCGAGGGCGTTATCCCGGTCCGCGAGCTGTCCATCCGCAAGGACGCTAACCCTGCAGACATCGTTGCACTCGGTGATCCCATCTAGGCTCTGGTTCTCCAGAAGGAGGACAAGGACGGCCGCCTGATCCTCTCCAAGAAGCGGGCCGAGTACGAGCGTGCTTGGAACCGCATCGAGGAGAAGTTCAACTCCGGCGAGAACGTCGAGGGCGAGGTTATCGAGGTTGTCAAGGGCGGCCTGATTCTCGACATCGGCCTGCGCGGCTTCCTGCCCGCTTCCCTCGTCGACCTCCGTCGCGTCAAGGACCTCACCTCCTACATGGGCACCCGCATCGAGGCTCGCGTCATCGAGATGGACCGCAACCGCAACAACGTCGTCCTCTCCCGTCGCGTCGTGCTCGAGGAGTCCCGTAAGGCCGAGCGCTCCGAGATCCTGTCCAAGCTCAAGTCTGGCATGCGTCTCCAGGGCACCGTTTCCTCCATCGTCGACTTCGGCGCCTTCGTCGACCTCGGCGGTATCGACGGCCTCATCCACATCTCCGAGCTCTCCTGGAACCACGTCAACCATCCTTCCGAGGTTGTCAAGGTCGGCCAGGAGGTCGAGGTCGAGGTTCTCGACGTCGATCTCAACCGCGAGCGCATCTCCCTGGGTCTCAAGCAGACCACCGAGGATCCGTGGCGCGCACTGGTCAAGAAGTACCCCGTCGGCGCTATCGTCGAGGGCACTGTGACCAAGCTTGTCCCGTTCGGCGCTTTCGTCGATCTGGGCGAGGGCATCGAGGGCCTGGTGCACATCTCCGAGATGGCCAACAAGCACGTCGATCAGCCTTCTCAGGTCACCCACGTGGGCGACAAGGTTCAGGTCAAGGTCATGGAGATCGACCTCGACCGTCGTCGTATCTCCCTGTCCATGAAGTCCGCTGCTGAGACTCTGGGCGTCGAGATCGAGGTTACCCCGCTGCCTTCCGAGAAGAAGGACGAGGAGACTGACGCCGAGTAAATCGGTTTGACGATCACTTGTTTTAAGGGATCCGTCCGTAATGGACGGGTCCCTTTTTGCATTTGGCACCGAGATGCGCAATGCTGCCGGGCTGTCCACAGGCTATTGAATTGTCGGTGCATGAAAAAAGCCGACATCCCGCCTCGGGGAGGAGGCGGGAACGCACCGAGTAGACGGAGGGGTGCGGAGCGCGGTCGCGTCTCGACTGACAACGTTGCCCATCGACGGGATTATTGTAGCGCATGGGCGCTTCTTGGTTTATCGTGTCGAGCGCTTGTGTTGTGCCGTTGCCTGTGGCGGCGGGGTGCTACACTCTTGCACTGCTGAGTGGGCCAGACGGTCGCGCGATGTACTGCTTGCGGTACGCGTGAGGAAAGTCCGGGCTCCAGAGGGCGGGATGCCGGCTAACGGCCGGGCGGAGTGATCCGACGGAAAGCGCCGCAGAAAAGAAGACTCCCACCTGCGTCGCAAGGCGTAAAGGGAAAAGCTGAAACGGTGGTGTAAGAGACCACCAGCGTCGTGGCAACACGGCGGCTTGGCAAGCCCCATCCGGAGCAAGCGCGAATAGGAACGCTATGGGCCGGCCCGGTCCGCGTTCGGGTAGCGTGCGTGGAGCTGCACGGTAACGTGCAGACAAGATAAATGACCGTTCACGACAGAACCCGGCTTATCGGCCCACTCAGCTTTCTTGTTGACGCTGCGACGGCGTCAGCTGGCCGATTTGGCGCTCATTCGTCGGTCGCCGCCATAAGGCGTGCTCCCTCCTCTTTCGGGCCAAATCGACTCAGCTGACGCCGTCTCGCTGTTTTTGCCTGGTCATCGGCGTTGCCGTTCTATTTACTGGGGTTATTGGTACGGCCTTTGCCGTATTATTGAGGCTGTTTGTTGCTTTGCTTGTTGTTGAGGGGCTTTGTTGGACAGCTATTTTACTCTGCAATCGAATATTGAGGCTTCGGGCGAGTTTGTGGACCGCAAGAGCCGGTTTATTGCCCAGCTGGTCCATATTGAGTCCGAGGATGAGGCGAATGCCTTTATCGAGATGGTTCGCAAGCGTCATTACGACGCTCGACACAATGTTCCAGCGTGGATTTTGGTCGATGGACGCGAGCGCCAGAGCGATGACGGTGAGCCGAGCCGCACGAGCGGGATGCCGACACTCGAGGTGCTGCGCGGCGCTGAGCTCAAAAATGTTTGCTGCGTGGTAACGCGCTATTTTGGTGGCACGCTGCTGGGGCCTGGTGGCTTGGTGCGCGCCTATACCGGCGACGCAGGCGGCGGTGGCCGCGGCTCAGGAGGCCGGCCAGATCGTCGAGATGACGAGTGTCGTGCCTGTTGACGTGCATGTGGCCTATCCGCAGTATGAGCAGGTGCTTCGTTTGGCGCAGGATTCGGGTGCCAAGGTTTCGGATACCGATTACGCGGATGCCGTGACACTTCATTTGGTGTTCAAAGCGGGGGAGCAGGAACCGTTTTGTGCTAAGATGCGCGAGCTTATGGCAGGGCGCGAGGAGATTGAGTTCGGCGCTCCCGAATTTGCCGAGTTCTAACGGCGACGGCCGGTGTGCTTTTGGATGGATCCCAAGCGCGCCGGCCGTCGTTTTATGTTGCCGCCGTTTACTCGGCGAGCTGCTTTAGCACATCGCAGGCGATCTCGATGGCATCGTCGATGCAGCCGGGGCAGCTGCGGAGCGGACCCTTGTCCGATCCGACGCCCTTGAGCGTGCCGCAGACGGTCGTCGTGTTCTTCTCGCCAAAACGCTTGGCGATCTCGCGCGACAGCTTGTAGGTCTGGCCCTTGGTCTTGGGGTTTTCCATGCCGTCGCTCATTACAAAGCCCATGATGGCCACGGCGCCCGAGATGGCGCCGCAGGTTTCGGTCATGCCATAGCCCTCAAGCACCGGCATGCCGATGCCGTTGAAGAAGTGGGAAAGCTCGGAGTCCATCGGGGCACCGCCGGTAATGGCGAAGTCGGCGTTCGGACCGAAAATCGTGCGAATCTTCTTGTACACCACCTGCTCATAGAAGGCGTGGGCGATGCGTCCGGCAATCGGCAGCTGTTCGCCCTTCTGCTCGGCCTTGGACCATTCGCGCGCGTTTTCGGCGGCGCGCATGAACATCTTGCCAGCGAATCCGGTGCCGGCGCGCTGGGAGGCGGCGTTGTAGACCTTCTCGTACACACGCGGCACGGCGAGCAGCAGCGTGGGGCCGAAGGTCTCGAAGTCCTTGACCATCGTCTTCATATTGGAGCTCAGGGCCAGCGAAATCGTGCCGCCGAAGCTGAAGAATTCCATGAATCGGGCGAACACGTGGCTCAACGGCAGGAACAGCAGCAGGCGGCGGTTGGGCCATGCGCCGGCGCGCGGCATGTACTGCAATGCGGAGAGTACCAGGAAAGCGAAGTTGCGGTGGGTCAGTTCCACGCCCTTCGGGGTGCCAGTGGAGCCGGACGTGTAGACGATGGTGGCGCGGTCGTCGCCGTGGGAGGCTTCCTTGTATTCCCAGAATTCGGCGTCGGTGACGCTTTCGCCATA
>URZJ01000094.1 GCA_900552395.1 uncultured Collinsella sp.
GTCGCCCTCTTCTCCCGACTTTTCCTCGTCAAAATCGAAGATCATGATGGCGCAGTTGGGGAGTTTTGTTGGGAGCTCGAAGCCCTCTGGGGCTGCAGCCTTGATGAATTGGCGGCTGGCACTGCCGTGGCTTACTGCTAGGAGGGTTTCGATGCCCTCGGCGCCCATGAGATTGGTGAGGGCGCCCACCATGCGCTCCTGCAGGGCATGGCTTCCTTCTCCGCCAAATGGGATCAGGTCCTCGCCGGGGTCCCAGACGTCGGTGGGAAGGGCATCGTGGGGGCCTTCTTCGAAGGTGCCGTAGCTGCGCTCGATGATGCCTTCGCAGGGCTCGACTGCTGCATCCGGGCCGAGGAGTTCGGTTGCGACGAGACTTGCCGTGTCCATGGCTCGGCCTAAGGGCGAAGAGACCACTTTGTCGGGAACGACGTTGTGGGCCTTGAGCCATGCGGCTGCCATTCCCGCTTGTTTGCGGCCCAGGTCGGTCAACGGTGAATCGCAGCGGCCCTGGACCAGCTTTTTGACGTTGAACTCCGTCTGACCGTGGCGGAGTAGGTATAGGCGCTTCATGCTCTCCCCTTCTGCATCAGTTTCTTTATCGGCTCGGCCCTACTCGTGGGTATGGCCGACATAGTCTTCGTCGATCGTGATCTTGGCAATCGACTTGGGATATTCGGATTCGACATGTTTCGCCAACGCGCGCTTTAGGTCCTCGGCGTTCATCGTCAAATCCGAGGGCCGCGCGCAGTCAAAGATCACGTTGGTATGCGTGGGGCCCGGAACACAGCGTAGGTCGTGGATCGAGAGGCGGCTATCGACCTCTTGAGCCATAGCGTTAATGCACAAACGCATGCTCGCCACCTTGGGGTCGTCGGTCACGATGGGGTCGTAATGGAGCGTGACGATCATGCCGTCTTCGACCCTAAACGACTGCTCGATGTTATCGAGCGTGTCGTGACTTTCCAGCGGGCTGGCCTCGGCTGCCATCTCGGCATGAGCGCTTGCGAACTTCCTGCCCGGGCCGTAGTCGTGAACCATCAGGTCGTGAACGCCCAAAACGCCGGGGTAGCTCATGATCTTGTCTCGAATGTGCTTGACCAGCTTAGGATCAGGCGCCTGGCCCAAAAGCGGGCTCACTGTATCCTGGATGAGCTCAAAACCGCTCCAGCCAATATAGGCGCCAACGGCAAGGCCGACCCATGCGTCAAGATTGATGTGCGTCACCTGCGAAACAATTGCGCACGCTAACACGGCGCCCGTGGCAAGGACATCGTTCTTGGAATCCTGCGCGGTCGCATGCAACGTCTCGGACTCAATGCGGTCACCGAGCTTTTGGTTGAGGGCCGCCATCCACAGCTTTACGACCATCGAAAGCACTAAAACTGCCACCAGGGCAAGTGAGAACTCGACAGGTTCGGGGTTGACAATTCGCTCAACCGACGACTTCACCAGCTCAACGCCAATCAGCAGCACGAGCGCCGCCACGACCAGTCCCGAGAGATACTCGTAGCGACCGTGACCGTAAGGATGCTCGGGGTCGGCCGGCTTGCTCGCCAGCCTGAAGCCCAGCACGCTCACGATATTCGAGCTGGCATCGGACAGGTTGTTCATGGCATCCGCCACGATCGAAACCGATCCCGACAGCACGCCAATTGCACCCTTCGCAGCGCATAGTGCCACATTGGCGAGAATACACACCACGCCCGTCAACGTGCCCACGCGCGCACGGTCGCCCTGCGCACGACGAACAATCCACTCGACCATCCTCATCAGTCCCCACGGTACTACCTAATATCTATTGCTCAAACGGATTGTAGTGTAGCCACTTTGTCCTCCAGATACAAAAAGGCCGCAACCCACACGAGCCACGGCCTTGGAACATGACAAAGGAATCGTCCTTTGTCGCACAGGTTTATGCGCTTACTTCAGCAGCGCTCGCCACTGTTTCGGGCGAATCGGCTTCGTCTTCTGCCGCCCACCCCTTCGCCGGCACCACGCCAAAGCAGTAGCTCAGCACCGCAGACACCGCAAATGCCACACCGCCGGCAACGCAGCACCACAGCAGGTTCGAGATGCCGCCCGTGGCAAAGCCAATGACCATGAGGACATTCGTCATGCCGATGGTATAGGCCGTAACGTGGCCCACGGCTGCAACAAGGCCTCCGACGGCGCCGCCAATGGCCATGCACGTCAGGCACCTGCCATATTTAAAGCCGCAACCGTACAGCGCCGGCTCGCTTACACCGCCAAGAACACCCGAGATTGAATAGCCCAGCATGAGCGCCTTCTCGTCCTTATCCGCAACGCGGAGCGACGCGCCAAAGGGCATGCCCCAAACGGCGAACGTTGCCATCGTCGCGGCGATCAGGATGCACGAATCCGTTCCCACACTCATAAACTGCGCATAGGCGAGCGATAGGACAACGTTGCTGACGCCCGCGATCTTTAGGAACTCCCAACCCGCGGCAAGCCCCATGAGCGTGAGCAGCGACACGACGCCACCGGAATTGCCAAGCATAAACATAAGCTGGCCCAGCAGCATGCCCAGATAGCTGCCCGCCGGCGCCGTGATACACAGCGAAACCGGAACCATGACAAGCATGGTCGCAAACGGAACGAACGAAAACGCCACGGCCTTGGGGATAATGCGCTGAAAGAAACACTCCACTCGCCATAGCACGGGCACCGAGATGAGAACCGGAATAACAGTCGTCGTGTAATCGTTGACCGGCGCGGGAACCAGACCATACACATAAGTCATCGATGCCCCCGCCGTCGATGCGGCATCGACAAGCTTAAGCAGATCGGGTGCAATCAATACGCCGCCCAGCATCATACCCAGCTGCTCCGAGCAACCGAGCTGGCGGGCGGCCGCCCAACCAAGATAAATGGGCAAAAAGTAGTAGCCGGCGTTGTAGAGCCAACTGTAGAACAGGCGATAGATTTCGGAATCGGCAGACCACAGGCCCAGCATGCCTTCGCCCATAATGACGGCGACGGTGCGGAACAATGCCGCGCAGACAATAAACGGCAGAGCCGACATCATGCTTTTGGACAGATAGTCCACCACGGCCATGGCGTTTGATGAAACCGTCGTTGTAAACGAGGTGTTAGAAACTTGTGGCATGGAACGCCTTTCCCAATGTGACATGCGGACTGTCCCTTTGTCACATCGTGCGGTACTGACCGATTGCGCGGTACTTTTCGTAGCGGAGGTTCGTGAGGGTCGCGTCGTCGAGCTGCTCAAGCGTATCGAAGGCATCAAATGCCGAGGACATGACGGCACCGGCGATCTCCTCATGCGACAGGCCCCTATCGTCAACAATGCCGTCGATGATGCCGAGTGCCAACAGATCGGGGGCTGTGAGCTTCAGCGCCTCGGCGGCCTCATTCGCGCGCTCGGTATCCTTCCACAGGATCGACGCACAGGCCTCGGGGCTCACGACCGAATAGGCCGAGCTCGAGAGCATCAGGATGCGGTCGGCCACGGACAGCGCCAGCGCGCCACCAGAGCCGCCCTCGCCTGTCACCACCGAGACAATCGGCGTCTTAAGGCCGCTCATCTCCATGAGATTCTGGGCAATCGCCTCGCCCTGGCCGCGCTCCTCGGCACCGATGCCGCAAAACGCGCCCGAAGTATCGACCAGGCACAGAACCGGTCGACCAAACTTTTCGGCCTGGCGCATCAGGCGACGCGCTTTGCGGTAGCCCTCGGGATGCGCCATGCCAAAGTTGCGGCGCATGCGCTCTTTGGTCGTGGTGCCGCGCTCGATGGCGATGACCGTTACGGGGCGTCCGTCTTTCCAGCCAATGCCAGCCACCACAGCGGCGTCGTCGCCAAAGTAACGGTCGCCGTGCAGCTCCACAAATCCATCCAGGCCCAGCGAGACCATCTCACCCGCCGTGGCGCGATCTGCCGAGCGGGTCTGCTTGACAATCTCGAGCGCGGTTTTTGGTGCCGCCGAGCGCTTAAACAAGTGTCCCAACTTTTTGCCGCGGCGACCCGCATGCACGATTTCATGCGGTGCCCCCAGGCCAGGCGCGTGCCCTTCGTGCAGCGCCAGCAGCTCGCCTACCGTGAGCGCAATCTCGCCACGCGGAACAACAGCATCGCAAAAGCCGTGCTCCAGCAAAAACTCGGAGCGCTGGAATCCCTTGGGCAGACGCTTGTGCATGTTCTGCTCGATCACGCGCGGGCCGGCAAATGCCGTCAGGGCATCGGGCTCGGCCAGGATAATGTCGCCTTCCATGGCAAAGCTCGCGGTTACGCCTCCGGTCGTGGGATCGGTGAGCACCGTGATATACAGGCCGCCCGCCTCGCTGTGGCGCCTAACCGCCGCAGAAATCTTGGCCATCTGCATAAGCGATGTCACGCCCTCTTGCATGCGCGCACCGCCCGAAACGGTAAAGCCGACGACCGGCAATCCCAGCTCGATCGCGCGTTCAAAGACGCGACAGATCTTTTCGCCCACCACGGAACCCATCGAGCCCATCATAAAGTTGGCATCCATAAAGAAGAGCGCGGTATCGCAGCCGCAGATTTTGCCCCTGCCGCACACAACGGCATCGCGCTCGCCCGAACGTTCGCAAGCGCTCTTAAGCTTGTCGGCATAACCGGGAAACGAGAGGAAGTCCTCTGACGCCAGTTCGGCATCCCACTCCTCAAACGTGCCCTCGTCGACCGTCATGCGCATGCGCGCGCGACCGCTCACGCGAAAGTGTTTACCGCAGCGAGGGCAGACCTCGAGGTTGTCGTGCAGGCGCGCCTCATCGATCACGCGGCGGCACTCCGGGCACTTGATAAACACGTGGCGCGCGGGAAACTCGGCGCACGACTCGGTTATCGGCCCCTCAAGGACATTGACCGTCTTCGCTTTTCTATTCATCAGCATAGAGATGCCCCATCAGATCGGTGTGATACATGCCCGACAAGAACTCGTCGTTTGCCAGCACGTCGAGCTGAAGCTCGCTGTTTTCGCTTACGCCCTCAATCACGAGCTCGCCCAGGGCCGAGCGCATCTTGCGAATGGCGCCGTCGCGCGTGGGCGCACACACGATGAGCTTGCCGAGCATGGAGTCGTAGTACGGCGGAACTTTTGCACCGGTAAACATGGCCGAATCCCAGCGCACACGCGGACCACCCGGTACACGCAACGCAGTGACCGTTCCGCATG
The DNA here is from genome assembly GCA_900552395.1 of uncultured Collinsella sp. Classification (GTDB taxonomy): domain Bacteria; phylum Actinomycetota; class Coriobacteriia; order Coriobacteriales; family Coriobacteriaceae; genus Collinsella. The sequence goes on from URZJ01000094.1 coordinate 5,175, forward strand.
ACGGCAGGAAGTCCGGTGTTTCGGCATTGATGCGGCACTCCATGGCATGATTGCGGACTGGTATGTCCTCCTGCTCAAAGGGCAGAGGCTGGCCGGCAGCCACGCGCAGCTGCCACTTAACCAGGTCGGTATCGGTCACAAACTCCGTAACCGGATGCTCAACCTGCAAACGCGTGTTCATTTCCATAAAGTAGAAATTGCCGTCGTCCGAGTACAGAAACTCGATGGTGCCAGCGCCCTCATAGCCAACGGCACGAGCCAGGTCGCGCGCGGCCTTGTGCATGCGCGCGCGAATATCATCGCGTCCGTCGAGGCACGGCGCGGGGCTCTCCTCGATCAGCTTTTGGTTGCGGCGCTGCACCGAGCACTCGCGCTCGCCGAGCGAAAACACATGGCCCTGCTTATCGGCCATAATCTGCACCTCAACGTGGTGCGCCGGCGCGACGAACTTCTCCATGTAGCACTCGCCGTCGCCAAAAACGGCCTCGCCCTCGGCACGCGCCTCGATGAACGCCTTTGCCGCATCTTCCACGCGCTCGACCTTGCGAATGCCGCGACCGCCACCACCTGCACGCGCCTTAATAAGCACGGGGCAGCCAATGCGCTCGGCCTCGGCCGTTGCTTCCTCGGGGCTTTTGAGCAAATCGCAGCCCGGCACGATGGGCACGCCCGCAGCAGCGGCCGTTCGGCGTGCGGCGTCCTTGTCGCCCATGCTGTCGATCACCTCGGCCGAAGGACCGACAAACGCCAGACCGAACTTGTCGCAGTCGCGCACGAAGCTCGCCTTCTCGGAGAAAAAGCCATAGCCGGGATGAATTGCCTTAGCTCCCGACTTTACGGCACAGGTGAGCACGGCATCGTCGTTGAGGTAGCTCTCGGCAAGACGCGGGCCACCGATGCAATATGCCTCGTCGGCAAGCTGCACGTGCAGCGCGTCCGCATCGGCCGTGGAATAGACGGCGACGGTCTTGATGCCCATATCGCGGCACGCGCGGATAACACGGACCGCGACTTCGCCACGGTTGGCAATGAGCACTTTGTCGAACATGAAGCCTTCCTTAACTTTCGTGCATGAGTGCAAAGGACATATCGGCGCGGCAGCAAACCTCACCGTTGACGCTCGCAGTACCCGTCGCAAAGCGGAACGGCCCGCGCGCACGCGTGATGGTGCACACCAGATCAACCGTGTCGCCCGGGCGCACCGGACGCTTAAAGCGCACCTTATCGAGGCTCGTATAGAACGGCGTCGCGCCGCGCGCCTCCTCATCGCCCATCAGCAGCACGCAGCAGTTCTGGGCGAGCATCTCGCACTGAATCACGCCGGGGACGACCGGGTTTCCCGGAAAATGTCCCTGCAAAAAGTACTCGTCGCCTGTAATCGTGATCTTGCCGTGGGCCTCGTCGCCCACCAGCTCGGCTTCGTCGAGCAAAAGCATCGGCTCGCGATGCGGTAACAGCTTCTTGAGCTCTTCTTTGTTCATGGATATCACCTATCCGATCCTCATGAGGCAGCTGCCAAACTCCACGAGGTCGCCATCGGCCACGCAGATCTCGAGCACCTCGCCGTCTGCCTCGGCCGTCACCTCGTTGAGAACCTTCATGGCCTCGATGATGCACAGCGTGTCGCCTTTTTTCACCTCTTGGCCAACGGTGGCAAACGGCGGGCTCTGCGGG
>URZJ01000095.1 GCA_900552395.1 uncultured Collinsella sp.
TGCAGATAACAGTGATAGCACCCATTGTTTCACAAGCATGCATTTTTCGTACTACGGGCATTTTCATCGGGATACCAACCCGGCCGAGCGTCACACCGTGCTCTACGACTGCATCGTTCGCTTGGGCGACGAACTCCAGTCCTGGGATGTTGCGTAGAGGCGGGGTGGCTGGCTACTCGACCGTTACAGTGATGTTCTCCCGATGCGCGCGGATGACGTCCCAGCTAAAGTGCTCGACCAGCTGCTCGGCGGTACGCGGCGTGGTGTCCGGCGCGATGCCTGTTTGCCCGGCGAGCCATCCCAACAGTGCCTCGGGTGTGCCAAAGCGGGTGCGGAGCTCGCCCAGGTCCAGATCGCGATCGCGCTTGGAAAGGCGGCGGCCGTCCGGCGACATGAGCAGCGGAATGTGCGCGTAGCGCGGTGTGGGCAGTCCCAGCAGATGTTGCAGATAGATCTGGCGCGTCGTGGAACCAAGCAGGTCGCATCCGCGTACGATCTCGGTGACGCCCATGGCAGCGTCGTCGACCACCACGGCCAGCTGATAGGCAAACACGCCGTCGCTGCGGCGCACCAAAAAGTCGCCGCACTCGGTGGCGAGTGCCTCGCATTGGGCTCCGTACGTGCGGTCCACGAATTCGATCACGTCGCCGGCGAGGTCGTCGACGTCGGGCACACGCAGACGCGTGGCCGGAGCGCGCAGGATGCTGCGGCGGGCAACCTCCTCGGCAGAAAGGCCTCGGCAGGCGCCGCGGTAGATGGGCGTGCCGTCGCTCGCGTGCGGCGCGCTTGCGGTGTGGAGCTCGGCGCGCGTGCAAAAGCAGGGATAGGTGAGGCCGGCGTCTTGCAGCTGGTGCAGGGCGTCCTCGTACAAGTCCAGGCGATCGTGCTGGTAGTAGGGGCCTTCGTCCCACTCAAGCCCCAGCCAGGCTAGGTCGTCAATCAATTGGGCGGCAAGTTCCGGGCGCTTGCAGCGATCGTCCAGGTCCTCGATGCGCAACACGATGCTGCCGCCCTGGCTGCGGGCCGAAAGCCACGCGCACAGGCAGCTGAACACGTTGCCCAGGTGCATGCGGCCCGAGGGCGACGGGGCAAAGCGGCCCACGACCGGCGCGAGGGCGGGGGCGAGCTTGCTGTTGGGCGCCGTCGACATGGCCACGGCGGGTGTTGCTATGTTGCATGCGTTGATATCCATGCGGACGAGTATAGCGCGGGGTGAGGTGAGGGGGCGTCGTCGATGCTCGCGAGTTGCCGAGGCTGCGTGTTGTGCGCGGCGGGCACCGACTCAACACTTCGATTACCGCCCCAAGCTCAGCCCCTTCAACCCCTCAAACGACAGAAACCCCGGCAGCTCTTCGCAACTGCCGGGGTTTCCGCGGAAAAGGGGGACATGATCCTCAAGCGAACGGCAAAGGGGCAAACCGTTTTCGCTCAACTGCTTTATGCCCCTCGCTCGCCGGCTTAATCGGCTCACGCCGCGCCCACACAAAGCCGCTACACCTGTGACGGAGCTATGAAGTGGTATCTATGCTGGAGCGGGCTATGCCAAGGAGTGTCCCAGATTGCCGGCAGATAAGGAACGTCCCCAGGTGCCGGTCGCGGGCGTGACTTTCGTCCCGTTTAATACTCCGCTGACCTAGATGTTCGTCACATGAACCCGCAAACGTGGGACAATGACGCTACTGGTATCACAGACAAAGGATGTGCCTATGAACGCCCCCGTTGCCAAGACCTGTCGGCAGCGCTGCCCGTTTGCGCGATTTGCTTCCATTTGCGCGCTCGTCGCGTGCGCGCTGCTGCTGTTGCCCGCCGTTGCACGTGCCGACGGGTATTCCATGACCCAAACCTACATCAGTGCCACGGTCGAGGCCGATGGATCGCTGACCGTTGTCGAGGGACGCCAGTTTGATTTCGACGACGACATCAACGGCGTGTTTTGGGAGATCAATACGGGCTCCAACCAGCAGGGCGGCACGGCGGGCGTCGACGTGCTGAGTGTCGAGGAAGAGGACACCGCGTTTAACAAAGTCGATAGCGCGAACAAGGGCGACTCTGGCGTCTACACGGTCGAGCAGACCGGTGACGGCGTAAGGATTAAGGTGTTCAGCCCTCACGAGAGCGGCGACAGCGCAATCTACTACGTGAGCTACACCATGACCGGTGCGGTTATGAACTGGGCCGATACCGCCGAGCTCTACTGGAAGTTCGTGGGTGACGGCTGGTCTGCGGATTCCGATGACGTCGAGATGGAAGTGTGCTTCGCGAATGCCGCTGCCGGGACGGCGGCCGTCAAGGGCGATAACTTCCGCGCATGGGGCCACGGCCCGCTGACGGGCGATGTATCGCTCGATGCGGACGAGCCCATGGTCACCTATACCATTCCCTGCGTGCATCAGGGCGAATTCGCCGAGGCACGCATCGCCTTCCCCGGCGACTGGGTGCCGCAGCTTGCCGCTTCGGGCGAAGAGCGCATGTCAACGATCCTGAGCGAAGAGAAGGAATGGGCCGACGAAGCTAACGCCCGCCGTGAGCACGCGCGTGCGGTTGCCGGCGCGATTGCCGTGGTGTGTGTTGCCGTGGCGGTTGCCTATACCGGTGTGATCGTGATGCTTAAGCTGCGCAGGCCCAAGCCCAAGCCGCTCTTTCAGGACGAGTACTTCCGCGATGTGCCCTCGGCCGACCATCCCGCGGTGCTTGCAGCTCTTATGAGCTGGAACGACGTGCCCGATCAGGCATATATCGCCACGCTTATGAAGCTTACCGACGACCGCGTGATCAAGCTGGAAGAAGCGACCGAGACCAAGAAGAAGGGTCTGCTCCGTCGCGAAAAAGAGGAGCAGACGTATCGCATCACAGTGACCGACGAGGCCTGGAAGGCTGCCAAGAAGGACGGCATCGATCGCGATGTGCTCAAGGTCTTCTTCGCCGGCGTTAAGCCCGATAAAGACGGCGTCCGTTCACGCACGTTTAGCGAGCTGGAGGAGTATGCCAGCGAGCGTACTGAATCTGTTGGCAACAAGCTCGAGGACTATCAAAGCACGGTTAAGGGCAAGCTGGAGGCGCGCGAGCTTATCGCCTCGGACGGCACCATCGCCCTGGTTGCCGGCTTGGTTCTCGGCATCATTATTGTCTGTGGCATTTTGGGCTCTCTGTTCTATGCCGACTTTGCGGATGCCAATGTCGGTGCCGCTATGATCTCGATCCCCGTCACGATCGTGGGCTTTGTCCTGAGCTGCACCTTCCGTCGCTACACGCCGGAGGGCGCCGAGGTGGCGGCTCGCTGTAAAGCGCTCAAGCATTGGCTTGAGGACTTTACGCGCCTGAAGGAGGCCATTCCCAGCGACCTGATCTTGTGGAACAAACTGCTGGTGATGGGCGTTGCCCTGGGCGTTTCGAAAGAAGTGCTGCGACAGCTGGCCGAGGCCGTGCCTGCGGACCTGCGCAACAGCGACGATTTCTACGACAACTACCCCTGCTACTGGTGGTATTACCATCACTACGGCAACGAGTCCCCGCTCGATTCGTTCAACGATGTGTACCACGAGACCATCCGCGAGCTGGCTTCGAGTTCCGATAGTTCGAGCGGCGGCAGCGGCGGCGGCTTTTCCGGTGGCGGCGGTGGCGGCGTCGGCGGAGGCGGCGGCGGAACGTTCTAACGGTCGTAAATTATGGGATGGGCTTTTCTCGACAGCCGTCGGGGAAAGCCCATCCCCTTTTTACGCGCTACCTACGAAGACTGTCCCCAGCAACTAGTCATTTAAGAACGTTCCTAACGACTAGGTGCGGTTGCTGCCAAGGAGTGTCCCGGGGTGCCGGCACAAAAGGAACGTCCCTAGCTGCCAGGTTTAGGCTGTTAGATCGAGTTCGTAGAGGAAGCTTTCGCGCGGCATGTCGTGGCGGCGCTCTTCGCGGTTGGCGCGGTGCGTGGCCGTGCGCTTAAAGCCGTGCAGCTCGTAGAACTTCCATGAGCAGTTGGAGTCGGTGTACAGGTGCGCTCTTGTCGCCCCGCGCGAGGACAGGTGCGAGACCGCGGCGTCGAGCAAGACCGAGCCAACGCCCAGGCCATGGACATCGCGATCCACGGCAAGCAGCGTGACCTCGTTGTCGTGTGGCAGGGGGCTGCTTTCGAGCAGACGGTTGTTGGTGCGGATGGTTGCGCGCACAAACGAGAGATACTCGGCGCAGGCATCGGGCTCCAGCTCACGCATCTGCGATAGCAGCGCGCGCTCGGTATCCATCCAATGTTCATTGACGGTGGCGCCGGAGCTTTGCCCCGCACGCGCGAGCGCAATGCCGCGCGCCTGGCCGTCGATGACGGCAACCTGCGAAAACGTCGACGACGAAAGGCAGTAGGCAAGGTCGCACGCGGCCTCAAGGCGGTTGTACTCATCGTTATCCGAATTGTTATGCCAAAGCTGCTGCAGAATCAGCGCGATGGTGTCGAAGTCTTCGGTATCAAACGGTCGGTAGAGAACCCGCGAGACCATGGTGCCTCTTTCTTTTGCGGATGCATATCGAGCACAGTTCTACCACGCCATTGGCATCGAATTATGGTGCCCCTGTGTTCCATGAACTCACCGCGCCCGGTGCCGCGCCCATGCCCTCCGCTCGCAAGCTTTTTCTGCACATGCGACCGTTGCGGGGTGCATCGACGCGCTCGATGCGCTACATTGAATCAGTATTTTCAATGCCGCTGCGCGAGCGCTGCAGATCGACGTATCACCGACTCACAGAGCACGGCGGCGTACCAGACAGGAGGACTGCATGGGATCTGATGTGAAGATCGCACGCGCGTTGATCTCGGTTACCGATAAAACGGGTGTCGTCGATTTCGCACGGACGCTGGTCGATGACTTTGGCGTCGAGATCATCTCTACGGGCGGCACGGCTCGTGCCATCGAGGACGCGGGCGTTCCCGTAACCCCCATCGAGGAGTTCACGGGCTATCCCGAGATGATGGACGGCCGCGTTAAGACCCTGCACCCCAAGGTTCACGGCGCGCTGCTGGCCCGCCGCGATTCCGAGCAGCACATGCAGGAGGCCGCTCAGCACGGCATTAAGCTGATCGACTTGGTCGTCGTCAACCTGTACGAGTTCGAGAAGACCGTTGCCAACCCCGAGGTCACCTTCGCGGATGCCATCGAGCACATCGACATCGGCGGTCCCTCCATGCTGCGCTCTGCTGCCAAGAACGCCACGAGCGTTACCGTCATCTCCGATCCGGCCGACTATGATGCCGTCCTGGCCGAGATGCACGAGACCGGCGGTTGCACCACGCTTTCCACCCGTCGTCGCCTGCAGGTGAAGGTCTACCAGACCACCGCCGCCTACGACACGGCTATCTCCCGTTGGCTTGCCGCCCAGGCAAGTGACGTGGCGGATACCTCTGCCAAGCTCGAGATTTCGCTGGAGAAGGTCGACGACCTGCGCTATGGCGAGAATCCTCAGCAGAAGGCTACGGTCTACCGCTTTGCCGAGGGCTGCGAGAACACCGCGAGCTCGCAGTTCCCGCTCGTTGGCTCCGAGCAGATCCAGGGCAAGCCGCTCAGCTACAACAACTATCTGGATGCCGATGCCGCTTGGAACCTGGTCCGCGAGTTCGACGAGCCGGCCTGCGTGATCCTCAAGCACCAGAACCCCTGCGGTTCTGCCGTTGCCGAGGACATCACGGCTGCCTACGACCGCGCCTTCGCCTGCGATCCCAAGAGCGCCTTCGGCGGCATCATCGCCTGCAACCGCGAGGTTCCCTATGAGCTGGTCGAGCACTTTGCCGATCAGAACAAGCAGTTCGTCGAGGTCATCATCGCCCCGAGCTACACTGCCGAGGCGCTCGAGCGCATGGCCAAGCGCCCCAACCTGCGCGTGCTGGCTACCGGCGGCGTGGACCACGGCGCCCAGGTGGAGCTGCGCTCCATCGACGGCGGCATGCTGGTGCAGGAGGTCGACCACGTGACCGAGGACCCCGCGACCTTTACGTTCCCCACCGACCGCAAGCCCACCGACGCCGAGATGGCCGAGCTCGAGTTTGCCTGGAAGGTCTGCAAGGGCGTTAAGTCCAACGCCATCCTGGTCTCCAAGGGTAAGGCCGGCATTGGCATGGGCCCGGGTCAGCCCAACCGCGTCGACTCTGCGCTACTTGCCTGCGAGCGTGCCGAGGACTTCTGCGAGCGCGAGGGCGTGGAGAAGGGCGGCTTTGCCTGCGCAAGCGACGCATTCTTCCCGTTCCGCGACAACGTCGACGTGCTTGCCGCGCATGGCGTGACCTGCATCATCCAGCCCGGCGGCTCTAAGCGCGACGACGAGAGCATCGAGGCGTGCAACGAGCATGGTATTGCGATGGTCTTCACGGGCGCCCGCCACTTTAGGCACTAAGTTTCGCCTCGGGACAAAATAATCTCTGCAAAAGACGGTCGCTCCGTTTGGAGGGCCGTCTTTTTGGTATAAGAGGACGGAATGACTAACACGAAAGGTATGACCATGCCCCAAATTGATGATGCCGAGCTGTTTGGCAATGCCGAGGATCAGCGTGCGTACGAGGACTTTTGCGCCAATCAGGAGGCGGTCGAGAAGTTTACGCTCGACAAGCCCGCGCTTATCTGCCGTTGGCGCATGTCCAACAAAAAGGTGCCCATGCTCAACCGTCACATTCGCGCGCTGTCCGAGCGCTTGGTGCAGGGCGAGCCGCTTACCCATAACATGCTCAGCTGGGCCAAGCAGCACGTTGAGTGGTCGCTTGCCGAGGGCGATTACACCGCGCACGACGGCGTGCTCATGCTGGTGATCGACGTTAACGGCAATGCCGCCATGACGGTGGGTGAGTACGAGCCGCTGGCC
>URZJ01000096.1 GCA_900552395.1 uncultured Collinsella sp.
TGTCGACCTCAGAGCACTCGCCCTCAAAGTTGGCGCGCAGATCGGCAACGATGTCCTCGGAGACGCCCTCCATCTTGGCGACGCCCACGACGTGCTCGGCAGCCCACTCGAGCTGGCCCTCCTCCTGCTTCAGGAAGCGAGAGCCGGGAACGCCGCACTGGGGGCACTTGAAATCCTCGGGCAGCTGGTCGCCGTCGAACTCTTCCACATAACCGCAAACGGGGCAAACAAACTTCATGATTCGATCCTTTCGATCGATGGCGATGGTGCGCTCGTCCGGTCCCGTAAAGGCCCTCTCCGGACGTGCGTCTTGACGAGTTCTATTATCCATAAATGAGACCGAATGTGAAGCCTATTAGGAATGATTTTTAATAAAACAATTTAAGCATGTGTAGATGTTGATTGATTAACGATTGCTAGACCTCGTGCGACCTCCGATGAGTACAATCGGTCGAGCAAATGTTGACCAATCAACAAATGAAGGAGCTTCCTTTATGCATCTAGCCCGCCGCGCCTGGTGCCGAACGTATCAAACGGTTTTTCGCATTGCATTGCCGGTGCTGCCCTATACCGAGCCACGCATTTTAGAGCACGCTGAGGAAGTGCCCGCAGTGCTTCAAAAGCGTTCAATACAGCATGTTCTTATCGTGACAGATCCCGGCATTGCCCGTCTGGGGCTCACGGCACCGCTCGAGACAGCGCTCGCGTCCAAGGGAATTAGCGCTGCGGTCTATGCCGAAACACGTGCGAACCCCACGGTCTCAAACGTGGAGGAAGCGGCATCTCTGTATCGAGAGAGCGCCTGCCAGGCCATTATCGGCTTTGGCGGCGGTTCGGCCATGGACTGCGCCAAGGGCGTGGGCGCGCGCATCGCGCAGCCAAAGAAGCCCATCAACAAGATGCGCGGCCTGTTGCGTATCCATCGTCGCCTGCCGCTGCTCATCGCCGTTCCCACCACGGCGGGCACGGGAAGCGAGGTCACGCTTGCAGCGGTAATTACCGACGACGAGACGCACTACAAGTATCCCATTAACGACTTTGTGCTGATCCCGCGCTTTGCGGTGCACGACCCCGAGTTTACGCGCGGCCTGCCCGCCTCCATTACGGGGCAAACGGGCATGGACGCCCTGACACATGCCGTCGAGGCCTTTATCGGGCGCAGCACCACGCCCTATACGCGCAAGATGGCGCGCCAGGCGGTGCAGCTCATCCACGACAATTTGCTCGAGGCCTATGAGTGCGGTGGCAACATGCGTGCGCGCCGCAATATGCTTTCGGCGGCGTATAAAGCGGGCGTTGCCTTTACGCGCTCTTATGTTGGATACGTCCATGCCATCGCGCACAGCCTGGGCGGGCGTTACGGGATTCCCCACGGCTTGGCCAACGCCATCATCCTGCCGCACATGCTTCGCGCCTATGGCGAAGCTGCTGCTCCCAAGCTCGCCGATCTCGCCCGCATGGCCGGCATTGCGCCGGCTAATGCGCTGGACAACGTGGCTGCTGAGGCCTTTATCGATTGGGTCGACCGCATGAACGCCGCCTTGGGCATACCCAAATATGTGACGGGCATTCGCCGCTCCGATATTCCACAAATGGCGGCCCATGCCGATGCCGAGGCCAATCCGCTATACCCCGTTCCGCTTCTAATGGACCGTTTGGAGCTCGAGCGTATGTACGAGGTCGTCGCGGGTGGTATGTTTGAGGGCGAGAATTAGGAGGGTCCATGAACACCGAGGAAATTGCGCGCATCGTCGGCGATCAGCGCGCCTACTTTAAGACACACGCCACGTTTGATGTCGATGCTCGACGTCGTGCGCTCGTGAGTTTATGCGATGCGGTGCGGGCCCACGAGGCCGATATTGCCCATGCGCTCAAGACCGATTTGGGTAAGTCACATGACGAGGCGTATATGTGCGAGATCGGCACCTCGCTTTCCGAGATTCGACATCAGATTGCGCATGTGGCCCGATGGAGCCGTGCCCACTTGCGCCCGTGCGACCTCGCCAATGCTATTAGTGTGTGCAAGACGCAGTCCGTGCCCTATGGCGTCACACTCATCATGGCTCCGTGGAACTACCCGTTTTTGCTGACGCTCGAGCCGCTCGCTGGCGCTCTTGCCGCGGGCAACACCGTGGTCATCAAGCCGAGTGCCTATGCTCCGGCATCGAGCGCAGTGCTCAAGCAAATCTGCGAAGAAGCGTTTGATTCGCGCCTGGTGGCAGTTGTCGAGGGCGGGCGCGCCGAGAACGAAGCGCTGCTCGATGAGTGCTGGGACAAGATCTTCTTTACCGGTAGCGTTCCGGTCGGCAAGCTCGTCATGGAGCGCGCAAGTAAAAACCTTACGCCTGTGACGCTTGAACTGGGCGGAAAGAGTCCCTGCATCGTGGATGCGACGGCAAACTTGAAGGTCGCGGCACGGCGTATCGCCTTTGGTAAATGGCTCAACGTGGGGCAGACCTGCGTGGCGCCCGACTACCTGCTGGTCGATGCGCGCGTGCACGACGAGCTGCTGGACCTCATCAAGGAGGAGGCCCGCCGCATGTTTGGCGAGCATCCGCTCGACAATGAGAATTACGGTCATATTGTCAACGCTAAGCATTTCGCGCGCGTGCGCGGGCTGATCGACCCCGACAAGGTTGTGCTGGGAGGTACCGCGCGCGAGTCGTCGCTCAAGATTGAGCCGACGATTTTGGACGGCGTGGCGCCTGAGGACGCCGTAATGCAGGAGGAGATTTTCGGCCCAATCTTGCCGGTGCTGACGTTTGAGAGCTTGGATGAGGCCGAGGCGTTCATCACGAATCACCCGACGCCGCTGGCCCTGTATGTCTTTAGTCAGGATCGCGCGGTTCAGCAGCGCTTTGTGCGCTACGTACCCTTTGGCGGCGGCTGCGTTAATGACACCATCATGCACCTGGCTACGAGCCATATGGGCTTTGGCGGCATGGGAGCGAGCGGTATGGGGCAGTACCATGGACGCGAGAGCTTCGAAACGTTTAGCCACAAGAAGAGCATCGTGAACAAGGCAACGTGGCTGGACGTGCCATTCCGCTACGCTCCTTACGCAAGCTGGAAGCACAAGTTCGTGCGCATGTTTGTGCATTAGAATCAGATGACATAGGGATAAACAAAGTGGCCGCCCCCGCGTAAGCGAAGACGGCCACTTCTCACGATGAAAACGTGTATCGGAGTTGGCAAGACCCGCTGCCACGGGTGCCATCCGTGTTCCTATCTTATCTGCAAGCGTTCCGTTGCGCAAGCGTTGCGGCAAACGATTGAAAGACGCAGACAGGATGAATTTGTGTCCGCACGGGCCCGTAGACTTCTCAACTACGTTGTGGATGCTCGCTAATCGGTAATGGAGGCGCACGTGTTTGATGACGATGACCTGTTCGATCTGACAGACGATCCGTTTGAGTGGGATATGCTACTCGATGACGATGAGTTGGAGCAGGACCGTAAGAAGCAAAAGGATAAGAACGCCCGGGGTAAAGGTTCGAATAAAAAGGACAAGCGTCGCCGAGGTCTGTTCGGCGGGCTCTTTGGGTGACTGTCTCATCGCCGCGTCTGTATACTAAACAGGTCTTATACGCGTTGCGAAATGAGGACAGAGACGATGATGTGGTTTACCGCCGACCTGCACCTGGGCGATACGAATATCTTGCACGACATGGATCGACCGTTTGATTCGGTCGAGGAGATGAACCGCAAGGTCATCGATGCCATCAATGAGTGCGTGGCTGTGGACGATCGCCTCTATATCTTGGGAGACTTTACCTATCGTTTGCCCCTGGTGGAGGCGGTGCGCCTGCGCGAGCGCATCGAATGTCAGAACGTAACGCTCATCCGCGGTAACCATGACGACGACTGGGAAGATCCAGACGCGCCGCACATTTGGGATGAGGTGCGCGATTATCTGGAGGTCGCCCCCGGTTACGCTAAGGGCCATCGCCTGGTAATGAGCCATTACCCCATGCTCAGCTGGAATGGCAAGGCGCGCGGCGCCATCATGCTGCACGGGCACATTCACAGCAGGGGAGACCGCACCAACGCGCGCAATCGCGATCGCGAGCGCCCAGTCCTTCGCTACGACGTTGGCCTCGATGCCAACAACTACAAGCCCGTTAGCCGCGACCAGATCCTGGGCTTCTTTGGACTCTAGCTGTAAGTGCAGGTAGAATGAACGCGCCGCGCGGATGGTCTGCACGGCGCGTTTTAGTAGGAGCGATGATTCCATGAGGGCTATCCAGCGCATTAACCACAACGCTGCCATCTGCGAAGATGGCGCGGGGCGTCAGCTTATCGCGCTGGGCCGCGGTATCGGCTTTGGCGATATGCCGCATGAGGTCGACCTGGATGTCATCACGCGTACCTTTTACGGCATCGATTCAAAGTACCTGGCGTTTATCGATGAGGTCGACCCCGAGGTGCTGGAGTTTTCTGCTCAGCTGGCCGATATCGCGACCGGACAGCTTTCGTACGAATTGAGTCCTAACCTTCCCATTACATTGGCAGACCATATTCAGTTTGCCATTAAGCGCGCCCGCGAACACATGGTGGTGTCGTTGCCGCTTGAGCGCGATCTGGAGCAGCTGCATCCCATCGAATACCGCTTGGGCGAGCTGGCTGTTCGCGGCATCCAGAAGAGCTTTCATGTGCGCATGCCCCGAAGCGAGGCCGCGGGCATTGCCATGTCGATTGTCAACGCATCGGTTAAGCCGAGCGAGCGGCGCGTGCTTGCCGAGCAGCACGAGGAGCGACTGCTCGATATGACGGTCGCGATTATTCAAGAAGAGTTGGGTGTGACGGTCGATCGCTCGTCGTTCGCCTTTGCCCGCTTTGCCACTCATGTGCGCTATCTGCTCGACCGCGTGGCAAAGAAAGAGCCGATCGATACCGAGAACTCCGGTCTTTACGACGTGCTCGTGGAGCAGTATCCGGCGGCATCGCGTTGCGCTCACCGTGTCGACGATCTGATTCAAGAGACCTTTGGCGAGCCATTGGCCCAAGAGGAGCTCGTCTATCTGATCATGCATGTGAATCGCGTGGCTTCTGTCCACTCGGATAAATAGGCTCTCTGGTATTTCCTTTCCGTCATGGCGACCGTTCGCGGGTCGTTTGCTACCGTTCGTCGGTAATCTGAGCCGCAACGAACGCATCTGCCGCATATACTCGCCGTGTGTTGGGTGTTACTCACGGCGCAGCTCCGAGAGGCACTACCGATTCTGCCGAGACCATAATTGGGTCTCTGTCGGTTGTGCGCGGGGCTTTTTTCATGTCGATCCACCCGGGAATCACATGCAAATCAATCTCTTGCCAACTGGTATCGCGCGCTGCGCAGGCGCGAGCGGAATCGTGCGTCTTGGTGCCGTGAAGTCCCACGGCCTTTAGTTGGAAGAGAAGGGATTCGACATGACTGTCGATAACAAGAAGATTGCCGAGGACGTGCTCGCTGCCGTCGGCGGCGCCTCCAATGTGACGAACGCGACGCACTGCATGACCCGCTTGCGTCTGAACCTCAAAGATCAGTCCATTCCCAATGATAATGAAGTTAAGAAGATCAAGGGTGTGTTGGGCGCACAGTGGTCTGGCGGCCAGTATCAGGTCATCATTGGCCAGAACGTGCCGAAGGTCTATGACGCCGCCATTGCGCTGGGCGTCAAGGGCGAAGGCTCCATTGACGAGAACCTCGATGACGGCACCAAGGAGCCACTGACGGTCAAGACTGCGGGCAAGAAGGCCCTTAACTACCTGTCCAAGACAATGTGCATGACGATCCCCATTATCATGGGCGCCGCCATGTTCCGCACACTTGCCGTACTTTGCGGCGACGGCATGCTCGGTATCTGGTCTGCAGATTCTGACATCTACAACTTCTTCTACAACTGGATTTACAACGCCGGCTATTATTTCCTCCCTGTCTATCTGGGTTGGGCTGCCGCAAAGCAGCTCGGCTGCAGCCAGCCGCTCGGCATGATGCTCGGCGGCGTGCTCATTGCCCCCGAGTTCATGACGTTGGTCAACGCCGCTGCGGATTCTGGTGCTACGACCACGATGGTTTACGGCGTGCTCCCGGCTCAGCTGAACAACTATTCTGCGACCGTGCTCCCCATGCTGCTGTCTATGCCGGTGCTGATGGTCGTCGAGAAGTTCATGAAGAAGATCATCCCCGACATGCTCTCCACGGTGTTTGTGCCCGTGTGCACCATGGCTGTGATGACCCCCGTTTCCCTGTGCGCCCTAGCTCCGATTGGTTCCATTCTGGGCGACCTGGTCGGCAACTTTATGTTCGGCCTCGGAAACGCTGGCGGCATCGTCACGATCCTCTCCCTCGTCGCCATTGTCGCGCTTTGGGAGTTCCTGGTTATGACCGGTATGCACCAGGTTCTGATTGCCCTCGGCATTGTGCAGGTGCTCACCTCAGGGTCTGACTCCTGCGTTATGGTCGCGGGTGCTATCGCTCAGTTCGCCACGTGGGGCATGGCCTTCGGTGCCTTCCTGCGCCTTAAGGAGGTCGACGAAAAGGGCGCTATGCTTGGTTTCTCGCTCTCCGGCATTGTCGGTGGCGTGACGGAGCCCGCGCTGTATGGCTGCGGCTTTAAGTATACTCGCTGCCTGGGTGCCATGGTCGCGGGCGGCGCTATCGGCGGCCTGATCGCGGCTCTCACTAATGTGACCACGTATGTTTTGGGCGCAACTAATATCCTAGGTATTACAGGTTATGTTGCAGGCGGAACTGCTAATCTCGTATGGGGCTGCGTT